>JAKAZF010000042.1 GCA_021826605.1 Planctomycetota bacterium
CCACCCTTTCGGGATCCGCCCTTCCACGGACTGTAGGTATACGGGTTCAGGTGCTTTTGACTCCGCTCGTCGCGGTGCTTTTCAACGTTCAATCGCCCTACTGGTTCGCTATCGGTCGTACAGGAGTATTTAGCCTTGGGCGGTGGTCCGCCCGGATTCACACGAGATTTCACGAGTCTCGCGCTACTCTGGTACCTCTAGGGGCTTTGTAGTTTTTCCTTACAGGGCTTTCACCTTCTTTGGCCTGCCATTCCAGACAGTTCAAGTAACCACTTAGCTCCCACATTGAGGCCCGCAACCCCAGGGTTACCCCTGGTTTGGGCTGTTCCGCGTTCGCTCGCCACTACTGACGGAATCGATTTCTCTTTCTATTCCTGCAGGTACGTGAGATGTTTCAGTTCCCTGCGTTCGCTCGCACCCGCCTATGCATTCAGCGGGCCGTGAATGAGTTGCCTCATTCGGTAATCTCCGGATCATAGCTTGTTTGCCAGCTCCCCGGAGCATTTCGGAGGCTACACCGACCTTCATCGCCTCTGTACGCCAAGTCATCCACCGTATACCCTTAGTAGCTTGATCACATTGATTTTTAACCGTCCCACCACGCACCTCACGCCGACCTCCATGCGGAAGCCGTCGTAAAATACAGAATTGGCATTGTCAAAATCAACTTGCCCGACAAACGGTAATTGCCCGCCCGTCAGACTGTGATCGGGGCCACTTGAGTAACTCTGGTTGGCATTTCCGGAGTGCCCGGAAATGCACTTAATTAGCGCTCTTGACTGTGCTTTCACCCTATGCCCGCAAACCTTCTATTTCCACGGTTGCCCGCTTCAACAAAATGCCCGCTTGCACGGATAAAAGCACAACTTAGCTTTATATGTGGAGTTGTTGTTACCACATCACGCAATCTTCACTTGTCAAAGAACACCACACAATCGACAATTTAATCGTCGGTCGTCGGCACTTGCACACAGTCGATTTAATTTCAAATCAACTCATGAGCAGGTGCTGATGACCATTGCTTACTTTGCCGTATTTTGCGTTGGCCGTCGGATTTCCCCGACGGCCCCATTTGAATGGGAATCCTGTCAGGCGGGCTTATCCGATGCAAACCACCGAATTTGTGATTGGCAATCGCGACTCCTTGATTTTCATCGGCTGGTGAACAACCGAATACCGTCTACCATTTCTCTTGCGTCTTCATTTCAGAAGCACTACGCCGTTCTGAAATGTTACCCGGTGAAGACCATTTCTTCAACCGAGTTCAACATTCTACCACGTCTTTGCGGGTTGTCAACTGCACCGCAAAAATTTTATCGTCGCAACTCAGGTTCAGGCTTTAACCAAACCTTTTCAATACGACAATACAATACTTATATACCACACTCATGATTCTGTCAACTCACAAATGAAATAACAATCAAAATAAACCGCACTTGGTGATTTTTCCTGGCATCGTGATACAACCAACATCATGGGGAAAAGCGCAAGTCCTCTTGAATAAACCCAATGATTCGCCTGTGAAATTGAGGGATAATCGTCTGAAAAATTGCCATGTGGGCGGCAGAGCAATCGCAATCCGCCGTGCTTACGAAGACCCGCGCGTAATAACCGGGAAATTTTCCCGTTCACCCAATCCGGTAACGGGATAATCTTTACGCAGCGGATGGGGCTTGAAACTATCCCAAGTCAAAATGCGGCGCAAGTCCGGGTGGCCCGTGAACGTAACACCGAACATATCAAAGACCTCCCGCTCCAGCCATTCGGCCCCGGCGTAAAGTGGAACCAAAGAAGGAATCTCAAGTTCATTTTCATTGACAAACACACGCACAATCAGACGCGGCGTGCATTTTTCCACACTGTTAAAAATGTACACCAGGCCGAACCGCGGTTTGTCCCAACTCGGATAGTTGAGGTAATCCACGCATGTAATATCCGCCAGCATGTCATAGTGAAGGTCCGGATCATCGCGTAAGAAAGTCACCACCGCCAGAAATTCCGCGCGCGGAACGGAAGCCTGGAACTGACCGCGAAACGTTGCGCCTTTCAGACCCAAACTGGGAAATTTTTCCTTCAGCCGAATTGCGGCGGGATGATCTAAAGCCATGACTTTCTACTCCGAGAACTTCTACCGAGGCCAATAACGCATACAGTATATCCGCACCAGATTTGATAATCCAGAACTCCGCCTCTCAAAAATCCCGGAGCGCCGCCGGGTGAGGCAATCAATCCACGCATACCACCAGTCACCGCCGCCCTTTTAGCCACGCGTGCTTGCACCGCACGGCGGCCGCCGGTGTTGCGACACGTGACAGTCTATTCATTACTCATTATTCATTACTTCATTGTGCGTTGTCGCTCGTTGCAAGAAGGTGCTCTACTGCTCAACTCACGCCTGACCGCGCCTCTGCGGCAGTCACCGCCGCTCTACTGTCGCCGAACGTCCAATAGAAATGCCACCACAAAGCCAAACAACGCCAAAATCATCAATGGGCCGCGCACGGCATTAAACCGGACGATGCTGACAATCCATGGCACGGGAGGCACCGGGCGCGGTTCGATGGGCGTCAGCGCCTCATCAATGAGACTTTGCACATCGCGCGGGCGACGATCATTCGCCAGCGGAAGAACCTCTTCATTGGGATTCACAATGTTAAGTTGCCGATCGGAGAGCCGCTGCATCAGACGCTCATCGGTGTCGGCAAGCTTAATAAAGTGCCTCTGAAGGGAAATTTTTTCATTAATCAGGGCCAGCGTCGCCTGCAGATTGTTGCGGGTAACCTCCGCCTGTCGCATATCATGCAGGGCCGGCGAAAGCACAATCAGGGCCAGAGCCAGCAGCGAACCAACCAGCACGGCCCAACTCACTACGCCGACGCTTAAAATCAGTGGAAGAAGCAGAAATGAGTTTGCTGGTTTGACACGGCGCATTGATCATCATCCAACCGAAGACCATCCATGGGAGTCCGCCCAAGTAGCCTAATTGTGCACCCGTCGGCTCGTAATGTACAGTCCCGTACATAAATTTTGGCCCGGCAGGGCGTGGCAATTAATCCGGGCGTGGTTCTGGGATGCGATTATTCAGGACGAACCCTTCTCTATAGGGGTAGGGAAGACCGCTTTTATTGCGGTCTCCCCTCCCTCCGAACCGGACGTGCGGATTTGCCGCATCCGGCTCTCCGGTTAATGTGCCCCCCTTCAGGGACTGACACGCGAGTTGATGGGCCGTGGTTAGTGAATACAGGCCCAGTTCGCGGAAGTATGCGTTTGGCCAGCGCTGATGATCTTTGCCCCGACCTCGGCCTCGGGGGCCATGCCGACGCCGGAGGATACTCAACCACAGGAAGGCCGCCTGTGGTGCAGAGTCCGGCGCAGCGCTTGAAATGCCCCGCCAGGAAGGGAATAAGCAGCCGACATGAGACGCAAATGGGGTCAATTATGGGGATTTGCATTTACATGCACGCAAAGACATGCCTAAATATGCTCGGGACAGGAGCGGAACAACCCGCGAAAACCCACAAGAAACGGCGCTTTCAAAATCTGACGCAGCAAAACCCGCAGCATTTCAACCAGATTATGATCTTACGTTGATCATGGATCGTTGGCCATCCTTGCCCGAACATCTTAAACTGGCGGTTTTGGCATTGATAAAGAGCCAGAGCAGCGGATAATCGTTTGTATATATTCCAAGGTGTGGAAATGGACTTTGTTGCCGATGGAAATTGGTCGCCAACCGTTCAGTTGGCCTTTCGTCGTATTGCAGCGCCCCGCTCAAAGGTGTCGGACATCACATATAGTATCCAGCACATTATTGCATGTCGCTGTTCATCGTTCCGAAGTCGGCTTGCGCCCCTGCTCGGCCAGAAGCTGCTGCAAGTGAGCCAATTGCTTAGCGCTGGCCGAGCCTTCAATCGCCCGCACCGCGATTTCCTGTACCTGGGCATACGCTTTTTCCGCCTGCCCCAGCAACTTAGTCAAACGCTCGGCCTGCTCGGCAACCTGCTGTTCCAGCGAAGCGATCCGCGTGCTCTGCACATTCTTCTGGCCTTCAAACTCCTGTCTTAACAGTTGCTCGCGCGCAGTGGCCTCCTGTTGCAGGCGTGCCGTTGTCTCCTTGACCACTTTGGCGGTCACTGCGTCCAACTCTTTTGGGAAGGCCTCCACCTTTTGCCGCATTTCATTTATCTGCTGTTCCTGGCTCTTGATCGTCTGCTGACGCTGGCTAAGGTCCGCCTCCAATTTAGCCCTGCGTTCGTCCGATTCTTTTTGAGCCTTGGCCATCTGGTCGGCGAACTGATCCTTGGCCTGCTGCTGTTCGCGCGAAAAACTGTACCGATACTCTTCCTTCTCCCGCTCGCGGCGCTTCTGCTCGGCCGCATCGCGTTCCTTTACTTCGGCTTCGCGCTGTCGTTTCTCCTGCTCCCAAGATTCCCGAGTCTGCGCGACTTCGCTCTCAAGTTGCTCTTTGGCTGCGGTGATTTCCTGCTCCATTTTTTCACGCTGTCGTGCATGGGCATCAATCAATGCCGTGAGCGTCGAAGCGGATCGCTGTATTTCGTAAATATCCTTCAGTTCATGTTCTTTGGCGAGGATCGCCCGCTGCACCTGCGTGTACCGGGCAACCTGTTCTTCAAGTCGATCAGAGAGTTCTCCCAGCAGTCGTCCGATGCTGGATTTGAGTTCCCCAATCGACTGCACGACCCCGCGATTGGAAAGCTCCTCCGCCGCAATCACCGCTTCCGCAATAGCCTTGGTGGCGAGTTTCTCTTCAGGGGTTCCCGCAACCTCACGACGTTCAGTAACGGCCTTTTCGCTCTCCGCCAAAGCCTCCAGCATCTGCTGTCGGGCCGGACGTTTTTTAGTCGCAGTTTTTTCCGCCATTTCAGTATCTCCGAATCGAAGGCCAAACCACAGCCAATGGCCGCAAGGATACATCGGCCGCGCTACCCATGCAATTACCGAAGACAAATTTTTGTTGTACCGAAGACAAATTTTTATCCGCAGACGCCCACACATCAACATGATCCGCGGGAGGCGCGGGGGATAGCCAGCCAGGGTCTTTTGGTTTGCACTTAACTGGGCCTTATTGGCTTTTGTGGTGTTCTTAGAAAGAACGATTTATTGAGAAATCCGATAAAGCTGTGCCCCTAACGCGGATATTTCATCAGTTTCAACTGGCGGCAGCCCGATGTCTTCGGATCGGTTCCGGCGGCGAGGCCAATGGCTTCTCGTCATCCACGCCCCGGTTGGTCACAATCTGCCAGAGCGGATCCTTACGCAAATTCTGGTGATCGTTGAGGTCTTCCCAGCCACAGGCAATGCTCATCACACGCTGGGCGATCATGGTGCGCTGTTGATGCTCGATACAATCCGGATCGCGCGGATCGGGGATGCAGGCGGATATACGCTTCACCTGATTCAGCCGCTGATCCACTTCCCGCAATTATATTGCCCCGGCATCCGAGGTGATCTTGCCGCCGTCGAATTCCAGCACTAATTTCTGTCGCCGAAGCGACGACAATGAGATGGATTTGATGGTACAGTCTGTAGACATAACTTTGCCTCCTTGCAAATTGGAAAAGTGCTACCACGACAGTGATTTTACTACGTGCAACGCCTGTGTCCAAGCCGCCGTCAGTTAAAACTGATGAAATATCCGGGCTAAGCGGCTTGCCAAACTGATCTATAACCGGAACCGTCATCCAATCCAAAGCTTCCGTAGCCAAGTACTCAATACCCGGTTGCAAGCCGAAGCCAGCCGGTGACGAACCGCTGGTGAGCACGTAATGGGCGGGTGCCACCGCCTGAGGCCCGAAGGTCGGGTGCGGGGTGCCGATGGCTTTGGGAATTTCGACGATGACCATCGTACTGCCCAGCACGGTGCTGCCATCCTTAGCCTCCAATTGGACATCACCATTCGGCATAGTGGAAACTGTACCTGCGGTGCCATAGACGTCGAAAACGATTTGCCCCTTTGACAAATCTGGCTGAGAATTCTCCACCGAAGCTGCGCCCGTTCCACCAGGGAGAACGGTGAAATTATTTACGCTTACTTTGTCGGTAATATCCTTTGGTGTTACTGTAGCCGTTACTTTCACGAAGATCGATCCTGGATCGCTCTTGCTGATACCGGTTTCAATCGGATTTGGTGAGAAAGTTACCGTAGCGCTGGTAAGCGGTGGATCGGTATTACCGCTACCAGTCCAAGTTTGATATGTCTTTGTATCCGTCACGGTCACCGCACAAGTTGGAGAAACCTGCCAATATCCCGCAACCAGCGGCGTAAACGTAAGCGTCGCGCTGGAGCTGGCCGAAGGCTGCTTCGGGCTGATGGGATCAGTATAACTTCCCGATAGAAGCAATAAAAAGGCTTTATTCCGGTATTTTTACATGTTTGTAAAACCTAGCCTGCACGCCGACGTAAATGATGGATGGTGCGGTCTTTAATCCTGTGCCATCCAGCCGCGTAGAAAAGCGGTATGGGCCATAAACCGAAAGATCAAACTCTCGGTTCAGTACCAATCGCCGCCAATAGGTGTAGACAATGCCGGGCCTCAGTGTGTATTGTTTTGCGGGCGGCGGCTGATTATGTCGGCTGGCCAATAGTTTCCCGTATGCCGTCAGCGGTACGGGCTTGCCGTCGATCGTCCTTACTGTATGGAACGGCCCGACCATATTGCGCCGGGCGAAGTCGATATGCGGGTTCCCGGTGAGAGATATCGTCGCAGCATGTTTGCCGGCACAGCGTAACAGCATCCGTACATGGGCGATGGGATCGGCGATGCCGGGATTGTTCTCGACGTATGCAGCAATCTGCACCCCATTCCACACTTTTCCCCAGAGAAGACTCTTGGGCAGTTTGGCAGCGAAATCAAGAAGCGCCGGGCCGGACGTTTTATCCTTGGGAGGAAGTACGCGAAATTTGATCACGTTGCTGATCATGCCCTTGCCGGCCAACTGCGCCTCATATTTTCCAGGAACGCTCAGGTCGAAGATGCGGGAGTAGTTGATAGGGGGCGGCGAAAAACGATGGTCTGGAAGGGCCCCGCTGAAGGTTTCCGAGCCGCCGTACGGCATCCTATATCCATCGCGTTCCCAGCGAAGCATCATGACGGGCAGCAGAGGCCCCCTCCGCCAGCACCAAACTCCTGGAAAGGTCGTGCTCGTCGGCACGAATCCTGGAATGTGGATGAACTTGCGCCCTCGGTTGTCCACGGTGACGCCAACAAAGCCCCGCTCGCCCGAGACAAAGCTCCCCGGTCCTGTAATCACAAGGCGAGCGCCCGCCGCGGTGCGCACCCGCCTGGGCCTCGTGGGGACATACGGTGCGGCCCAGACCGAAGCGGACAAGGGCAACAAAGCGAGCAGAGAAACCGCCAGCCAAAACCCAACCGACCGGCCACCCGACGCCCGCAGCCTCGGCCTCCGCTCTACGGCGACATTGCAACCAAATACCATCTGCGAATCTCCTAAACAGGATCCAACATTCTCCATGTAATGGGGTTTTGCCTATTGCGCACGGTAGCCCCCCCACACTGGGTACGTGTTCGTTTTTGATCCCTGCGGGTCCTTCGCCCAGGTTCCGCCAGTTAGGGACCAGGAGCCGCTCGCGAGCGATTCCGTCCCGGCCCAACTCCAATCGACCGAATCAATCGGCACCCAAATTGAACCGTTCGCATGCGGAAGATACATGAACCACATGGTGGCGTTGTCGGCAACAACCACTTTCGCAACAGTGCCGCCCGCACCCTGTTCGGGGCTATCGCCGCGCGCATCGGGACCGTAGACTGCATCAGGTTGATAAAATATCTGCCCAGATGGAGCGTCGAGCCCTGCCCCAGAAATTAGTTTGAACACCCCCCCGTCGGCAGTATATAGGACCCTGTCCGGCGCATACACCTGAATAAAGTTGTATCCACCATTAAACCCTAAATTTTTGTCAATATCGGCAGAAATTACGATCCCTGGTGCCTTGCCGAACGGCGGGTTGGACATCCATTGACCGAACCCCATTATACCCGACGCAGGCCAGACATAAACCGCAGATGTCGTCGTCGAAACCGTCGCTGTTGGTTTAGTCACACTGAACGTGGTTTCCGCTGCCGGAATGCCACCGCCATTGGGGGTTACGCTGGCGTTTTCGCTGCCTGAAGCGACGTAATAATAGCTGCCCGTGGTAGGAAAAGATGTTCCCGTCGAACTGGCTGGGTTGAGCGCGGTGACATACGTCGGCCCGGTCGCCGGGTCGTATCCGCCGATCGCTGCCGAGCCATTTCCGCCCGCACCATCAATGCTCCATGTAAATTTACTCGCCAAATCGGATGGTGCCAATTTCGCCCCCAACTGGATGGGCCAACCTGCATGAACATTTTCCTTTTTGTTAGTAACTACACTGCCACTGTCCGGGCTGCCGCCCGCCACCGGCCCGGTGTACGTGATGTCCAGGGTATAGCCCGTCAAATCCTCCGATCCGGCGTTGGCGCTGCCGGTCCATTATTTGTTGGTTTTGGCATCCGTCACCGTCACTCCGCAAGAAGCCGAAACCTGCCAGTAGCCCGCGATCAACGGCGTGAAGGTCAGCGTTGTCGCGCTGGAGTTGGCCGAAGGCTGCGCTGGGCTTATGGGATCAGTATATCTCCCCGACGGGGGCGAGCCAAAGGAATCGGCTTCGGCGTCGCGCGGCGTCTATGGAAACTGCGGAACACATCAACCGTCGCCCCGCGAAAAACTCCTTCAAGTTCCCCAAGAGGCGCCGCACTACGGTACGGTTATTTTGGCCCACGGTGACTGGATTTTACTGTGTGCCAGACGAACGCGGACGCGGTAAACACCGGGCAAGCTTAGGTCGAACCGGCATCCAAGATTTATGGGGACCGCATATTCGTAAACGGCTCTTGGCTTAAGTGAGTAAGGTCGCCACTCCAGACTCCGTGGTGTTTTCTGTTTTGCCAGCCAATGCCCAAAAACGGTTAATGGAACCGCCGTTTTGTTGACTATCGGTACCCAATGCGGATGGGGGTGTTTGACAAGCTCGTCACCGTTGGCACCATCCGGTCCACCCATGCGGGGCATAAAATCGAAGAAGGCGTCCCCGCTTAGACGGAGGTGGATTATTCTGCGGGCCGTGTTGCGAAAGAACACTGCAACCAGCGGAAGGTGGGCACCACCAGCAGCAGTCTCTTGGCGGACGCAGATTTGCACTGACTTATCACTTGCAATCCAACGAAGGCCCTTGGCGGAGGGGGAATAAACCAATGGGACACCGCCGGGAACCCGCGACGGGGGAGCGATGACCCGAAACGGAAGCCAGTTGCTCTTCATTTTTCCATCTTCAAGGCGGGTAAGGTATTTTCCGGGCATGGTCACGTCTGCGACGCGGTTGACGTACACAGGCTCCCAGAATTGCGCGCTGTGGCCGGGCGGTGCCGTATCCCTGATGGCATCGTAGTTCCATAATTCCCTCGCCCCACCGGCTCGGACAGGTTCCGCCGCGGTACGCGTCGCCGCCTCGAGCACTAAAATTTTGCTAAACAGCAAGGCCGGTGCAATATGTCCCGGGAAGCAGAAAGGCTGATGCCCCTTATTTATGAAAGTAGCACGGACCGGAACGGGAAATCCCGAAATATATTTCCGGCTACGCAAGCTAATTTTCAGTTCAACGTTCATGACATTTTCGCCGCCCGCCCACTCAGGAGGAGCTGAGTTGGTGACACCGCCTATGAATGCAGTGGCACAGATAGAGGCGAGGCTGGCCAGAAGGTATTTCCGTCGAAATTTCATGTTCTACTCCTTGCGTTTGCTGCAACTGATTCAGAGGGGCGGATTCGGCGTTTGCAAAATTTGGCTCCAGGTCGGATAAAAAGTGGTGCCACCAGTGAGCGGAACCGGCCCGGTGCTGGCCGGCGTTTGGTCGGTCACCGTCCATGCCTTGGTCGCGGGGTTGTAGGTTACGGTTCCGCCCCACGACCATGGCGCGTAGTCGAGTGGGATGTAAATGGAGCCTTTTGCGGCGGGAAGAAACATGGTCCACATAGTTGGGCTGTCTAAAACGCTCATTGCGGAATAGCTCGTGTCCGCGCTCCGCGCGGGCGCGTCTCCGGTATGAGTATCTGCCGGTGGTGGCGCTTCGTTCCCGTAAGGCATGCTACCGTCAAGCCCTGTCCCTTCGGCATTGTAATTCTTGACACTGCCAGCTCCGATCCAATGGTCGTGCTCCGTGTAAACCTGCACGAAGGCGGTGTGCCCGAGAAACTCCGCACTATGGACCGGCGGATGCTCGAAAAGAATTTGATCATACTCGGAAGGCGGGCCAAGCGAAAGCACGACAACGCCCAAGGGACGATTTGTCATGATCGTCGCAGACTTGTAGGTGGCGGTCATGACGGTCGTCGGCGCTGTCACATCAAATTTGGTCTTGGCGGAGGCACCAGACACCCCCTGCGGGGTAACGGTCGCATTCCCACTGCACGACTGCGTGTAGTAGTAGCTGAAAAGCGCCGGTGCCGATGGAATGGGGGGATCAGGAAATGTGGCGTTAGTATCGCTTCCTGGATCGAGGGCTGCCACCGTCGCCGTGTTATCCCCACTTCCAAGTGTCGAGGCAGGGTTTG
>JAKAZF010000043.1 GCA_021826605.1 Planctomycetota bacterium
TTTGTATGCGCTGCGAAAGGCTATAAACTGACGCTTTACATGCCCGAAAGCATGTCCTTGGAACGCCGCAAACTCCTGCGGATCATGGGTGCGAACCTGGTGCTTACGCCGGCGGCTGAAGGTATGCCGGGGGCCATTCGACGGTGCAATGAGGCTGCTGCCACTGACAAAAATGCCATTATTGCCCAGCAGTTTGAAAATCCCGCCAATGTTGCAATTCACGAAAAAACCACCGCCGAAGAAATCTGGAATGATACGGACGGCAAAGTGGATTGTCTGGTTTCAGCGGTAGGCACGGGCGGTACGATCAGCGGAGTTGCCGGCGTCATTAAAAAGCGCAATCCGAATTTCAAGGCCATTGCTGTGGAACCCACGGGTTCACCGGTTATCACGCAGTGCAAGGCCGGGCAGCCGCTGAAGCCAGGGCCGCATAAAATTCAGGGGGCCGGGGCAGGCTTTATTCCAAAAAATCTGCATGTTGACTTGGTCGATGAAGTCATTCAAGTTACTAATGAAGAAGCCTTTGAATGGGCCCGCCGCCTGGCGCGGGAAGAAGGCATTCTTGCAGGCATCAGTTCCGGAGCCAATATGTGGGCTGCGGCACAAGTGGCTGCCCGTCCGGAGATGAAGGGGAAAATTATCGTTGCCGTCATGTGCTCCACGGGCGAACGTTATATCAGTACCGCCATGTATGAAGGGTTGGACGTGTAAAGCCGGGCTTTCCACGATACAGCTAAGCCAATTCAAGCCCTGCGCAATAGCTACCAATTCCAAGTGTCCTGACGGGCGTTGAGAATTTGGCGGCGGGCATCTTCGGCTTCCCGGAAGTGCTTTTGGACTTCCAGTATTTCCGATTCCCGATCAAAGAATGCCTCCACCACGCGCGGGCTGAACTGCCGGCCGCTTTCGCTGCGGATAACACCACAGGCATGTTCATGGCTCTGCGCCGCTTTATAAACCCGCCGGGAAGTAATCGCGTCATAAAGGTCAGCCAATGCCATAATCCGCCCGGCCCATGGAATCTGCTCACCTGCCAACCCTTTCGGATAGCCGCGACCGTCATGGCGCTCGTGATGCGTGGCGGCGATGTCACGGGCCATTTCCAGAAATTCCGCCTCCGGATAACTCTGCAACACTTCGTCCAGAGTGGATGCTCCAATCGCCGAGTGACGCTTCATGATTTCATACTCATCGAGGGTCAGCTTGCCGGGTTTCAGCAGAATGGCATCCGGGATTGCGACTTTGCCAATGTCATGCAGAGGGCTTGTATCATAGAGCATTTGCACAAAATCAGCATGAATTGTCTGCGCCAGTTCAGATCGTTGTGAAAGTTGTTCGGCGATAATCTTCACATAATTGCGCGTGCGTTCCAAATGCAGCCCGGTTTCCTGATCCCGTGATTCAGCCAGTCGTGCCAACGCAAAAATTGTCACATCCCGCGTTTCCAATGATAGCGCGCGTTCTCCGGCTTTGATTCGGGCTACGAGTTCCCCGGTGTCAAATGGCTTGGACATGAAATCATCGGCGCCGGCGGCAATTCCCTCCGCCGCATCCACCGGGTCATCACGCGAGCTTAAAATAATTACGTATACATACCTGCTAAGTTTACGCTTCCGAATCGCCCGGCACAGCTCGATACCGTCCATGGCATCCATCATCCAATCCGTAATGACCATGCGAATCGGGAACTGGGCCAACCGGGTCAGAGCTGTCGCCCCGCTGGTTGTTGTAATTACGTCGTGACCGAAGTTCTCTAATGCTACGCGGATCATCTCCAGTGCGATCGGGTCATCATCAATGGCAAGAATTTTCATATTATTAAACTCCTTCGTCCGCACTGATTTTGCCGGCCGCTGCCAGCCGCTTTGTCAGATACTCTATACATCGGATCATTTCGGTCTGAACTTTGTTCCTCGCCGCCCTGGCCTGATCTTCAGATTCGTGATCGCGACAGATAGCCTCCATATCCGCGGCGGCTTGTCGCAGGGCTTCGGCAAAGAGACATGCGGCCGTACCCTTGATGCCGTGTGCGGCGCGTCGCGCGGAGTCCCAATCCGGCGCAATCATGCTGGCATTGAGTTTTTCCATCTGCTGCCGCCCCTGTCCGAGAAATTGTTCCAATAACCGCTCCATGATTTTCGGATCTTTAGGGAAATACGCGCCCAAGCGCTTAAAATCAAACGGTTCGGAAGGCGAAACTGTGTGATCGGGCAAAGAATCGGATTCGTCCGCGTGCGCCATGGGCAATCCCGCCGTCGGCGAAGGGAGATGTGGATTTTCGATTAGCGCGGTCAGAGTGTGCGTCAATTCAATACGATCCAGCGGTTTGGTCAGGAAAGCGTCCATGCCGGCTTCCAGTGAATTTCGGCGATCCAAGCCTGTAGCATTGGCGGTCAGTGCGATGATCGGGATCCGGCGTTTTCCAAAACTGCTGAATACCGATCCGGTTGATTCAAGCTGTCGAATTGCGGCCGCCGTTTCAAAACCATCCATCATCGGCATCAGACAGTCCATAAGGATCACGGCATAGCTCTGTTTTTCCAGTGCCTCAAGGCATTCGTAGCCGTTGCTGACAACATCACATGACAGCCTCAATCCCGAAAGTACCTCCCGAATGACAAATTGATTGATTTCATTATCCTCCGCCACCAGCACCTTTGTTCCCTGATAACCGGCCGGCAATTGAATTTTTGCGGTTGGTTCCAACTGTGAATGACTGGTTGCCGCGGAATTGTCATTGACCAGCCGCATGAGAAGATCAAACAACTGTGACTGTCGGACCGGTTTGGCCAAAACCCCCGCAAGTCCGAAATGTCGTTGAATATCGGGGCTGATTTGTGTGTCCGGTCTGGCCAGTACGATAATACCGGGAATCCGAGCCTCGGTTTGCGCCTGAAGTAATCCGGCGATTTCCAATGCGTTAAGTTCCGGGGGCTGATGCTCCACAAACAGCACATCAAAGGGGTGATCGGTGTTGGTCCGCAGCAGTCGGTTGCAGGCTTCCACTGTGGCAACCGTCTCAACTTCAATTTTCCAGTACTGCAATTGATGCTGGAGTTTATCCCGCCGGAAGCCGCTGGCCATTAACAGTAAAATCCGCTGCCGATGCAAGGCTTCCGGTATCGCTTCCGCGTCCAGCCAGACTGATTTCCGGCACTCCAGTGGAACAGTGAACCAGAACGTGCTGCCTTGGTTTAGCCGGCTGTGAACCTCAATTTTCCCACCCATTAACTCAACAAGCTGTCGGCTGATGGCCAATCCCAATCCGGTTCCGCCATGGACCTTGTTGCCGATGTGATGGGCCTGCGAAAAGGCGTTAAAGAGCTTTGCAGCGTCCTCCGGTGCGATACCCATGCCGGTATCATGAACTTCAAATCGCGCCAGGATGCGCCCGTCCGCCATAGCCTCCGCGGAAAGTTTAACCCACACTTCACCCTTATCCGTAAATTTGATCGCGTTACCGATCAGATTCATCAGCACCTGCCGCAGCCGCACAGGATCACCGCGCACCATGGATGGAATATCCGGCGCAATGTCGTAACCGAGTTCCAGTTTTTTTCTCATCGCGGAAGCCAGCATGAGATATACCGTATCTTCCGTGCCGGTGCGCAGGTCAAAGTCAATGAGTTCCAGTTCCATCCGGCCGGCTTCGATTTTGGAAAAATCCAGAATATCCCTTATGACCGCCAGCAGCGCATCAGCACTGATGCGGGCCACCTGTGTATAACTGCGCTGTTGCCCATCCAACGACGTTTCCGCCAGCAGTTCCATCATGGAAATAACACCATGGAGAGGCGTGCGGATTTCATGGCTCATGTTCGCCAGGAACTGTGATTTGACGCGTGCCGAGTCCTCGGCCGCCGCTTTTGCGATTTCCAGTGCGGATTTAGCCTGTTCCAGTCTCTGCATGGTCTGCTGTCGCTGCTCATTGAGTCGATCCAAAATAAGTGCCGCCGCCCAAACCAAAACGCAAAATACAATAATCTGCAGCACCACTGCCGTGGCCGCCGAGGCGGGCATTCCGGAAATGTGCAGCCGATATTCGCAGAAGATTCTCAGCCAACCGAGAAATATCGGAAAAACAATCAACGGTGGAAGCAGCCGCCGCAGGATCATTCCGCCGGGACTGCCTTTAATAAATTGCCGGATGATCGGAATGTGCTCGTCGAGTGCTGAAATTCCCGCCAGTAATAGCAGCATGGCGGCCGCCGTGTGCATGGCTGTGGGTATATATTCGCCGCGCACATTGGTACCGAAAACCGTAAACAGATAATTAGCAACGCCGTAAAGCCCCGTTAACAATAATCCAACTGCAGCCACGCCGGTAAGATGCCGCGTGAATGTTTTCCGCCAGACCACGCTGCTGACGCCCAGCCCGCCAAATAACAATCCCAAGGCAGTATTCGGTGCCATACGGTTGGGCGCAAATGGTACTTTGACAAGCTCTTGAGCAAATAGAATCGAATCGATGTGCAAATTCTCCGCGCCCAAATACGCCGCCAATCGTAGCGTGGCGACAATCACGACCACTGCTCCAATGGCGGTCATTTCCCAATTCTGCGCCAATGTTGTTTCAGGATGAAGAGCGAGAAAAACAATCGGGATTGCAAGAGCGAAAAAACAGAGAGCCACTGCGGGATTCATCGGAATCATGCCCGGCAGCACGCTGGTTAGCGCCAGTGATCCAGAGTACCATCCTGCCAATACCAGCAGGCTTATCGCACAGATCAATGCACTGGAGCAGAGGCTGATGCAGTGCAGGCGGGTCAGAGGCTTGTTTTGCAGGTCCATCGTCCCGTGTCCTCTTGTGGCCTTGACGTCAGTTTGCCTGAAGCGCCCCCTCTTCGATTCACCACAAACTGCGCAAACAACTTGCGGCTGCGCGTGATATTCCCGGGCGGGTTGCAGTATCGTAAAAAGATCATCGCGAACCGTTCATCACTACGCCATTATACGCATATAGGAATAAGGATTGCCAGTAAATTGTTTCGGATTGTCTTTTACGAATGGAGACGACCGGGATCGAACCGGCAACCCCTGCCTTGCAAAGGCAGTGCTCTCCCAATTGAGCTACGTCCCCAAGACTGTCCATAGTACCAAACACTTGCGCTAAGGCAAGAGGTTGGCACTATATTTGATTGGGATTTCAACCGGCCGGCATGGCCATCGCTACCGGTTCCAGCGTTATTTTAGCGAATTCAACCCCGATCCCACCTGCCTATTATACAGGCACATAAAAATCATAAAATGACATCCCTATCTCATTTCGACTAATTATCAGGCAATGGGCCGCTTTAAGAGTTAGTCGGTTGCCAAGAATTTCGGCAGCAACAGGGGACGGAATAGTTGTGCACTTCCATCCCGAATTTATTCTATAACTTATTATGGTATAAACAGTTACAAATTTTGTTAGACCACGATTTATAGGGGACATTTCCGTGTTCGCCAATTTTTTCAACAGGTATTACCACTTGCGCACGGCGTTTGCATAGTACAATAGCATCCGACGATTATCGGAGAGGTTCCCAAGAGCCTACCCGAGGAATGATCGGGATTGCGACTGCTCGGAAAGGCTCCTGGTGGTTGGCGGCGGCAGGCCCGGGCGGAAGGTGTTGGACGCTCGAACGTGCGGAAGGAATTTGCCGTTTGCGATAACGGAGGTTGAATTTGATGGATCGCGCCGAACTTGAACTTACGATTCTTACCGAAATAGGCCGCGTGCTATCGTCGGGCTTGGATCTGCACGCCGTTTTTGATCAGACCATGCGCGTTCTCGCAGATCGATTGGGCATGGAGCGCGGCTCCATGGTACTTCTGGATTCCGCCACGGGAAAATTGCAGATAGAGGCGGCTTTGGGTCTGACCGCCAATGAAATTCAGCGCGGCCGATATGACGTCGGCGAAGGCATCACCGGGCAGGTGGTGGCCACGGGCAAGCCGCGTATGGTTGCCGACATCAGTAAGGAAATTCAATTTCTCAATCGCACCGGTGCCCGCGTGCCTGTGCCGGGCCGTGTGACCAGCTTTATCTGCGTGCCGATTCTTATTGAATCCAAAGCGTGCGGAGCACTTTCGGTTGATAAACAGTTTGTTGACGACGAAACGCTTCATTATGATCAGCGACTGCTGGAAATTATTACCGCTTTTATTGCCCAAGCCATTAAAATAAATTCCATCGTCGCCACTGAACGTGAAGAATGGCTGGAAGAACGGCGGCAGCTTCGCAGCACCCTGCAAAGCAAATACAAATTTGACAATATCATCGGCAGTTCACCGACCATGCTGGAAGTTTTTGACACCGTAGCTCAGGTGGCGGTGAGCAGGGCCACCGTATTACTGTTGGGTGAAACCGGCACCGGCAAGGAATTAATTGCCAAAGCCATTCATTTTAATTCTAACCGGGTTGATAAACCGTTTATCCGCATGAACTGCGGAGCTTTAACCGGCACGCTGCTGGAATCAGAACTTTTCGGCCACATCAAAGGAAGTTTTACCGGCGCTATTCGCGATAAGATCGGCCGCTTTGAAGCGGCCCATACCGGCACACTGTTCCTTGATGAAATCGGTACGCTGGATACCAGCTTACAGGTAAAACTGTTGCGCGTTTTGCAGGAGCGTGAATTTGAACGCGTTGGCGATACGCGTACCATTCGCGTGGATGTCCGGATCATCGCGGCCACCAATTTAAGTCTGCAGGATGAAGTTGCCAAAGGGAAGTTCCGGGAGGATTTATTTTATCGCCTCAACGTGGTGACCATTAATTTGCCTGCGCTGCGGAATCGCCGTGAGGATATTCCCAAGCTCATCGACTTTTTCTTTGATAAGTTCAATGCGGAAAATGGAAAAAATCTTAATAAAATCAGCCGGGAACTGGTCAATATATTTGTCCGCTACCCATGGCCGGGCAATGTGCGTGAACTGGAAAATGCCATGGAACGCGCTGTGGTTCTAAGCCGCGGGGACACGCTCACCGAGGACCTGCTGCCCACCGCCATTCGCGCGTTTGCCCAACAGGGCCGAGCCAGTATCGCCAGCGAAGATCTCGACGGTATTGTGCATCGCCTGGCTGATCAGGCCATCAGCGAATATGCCCTGCGTGAAGGTCAAATTTATGATCTGGTCATTGATCAGGTGGAAAAGGCCTTACTGGAAAAAGCTTTGCAGCGGTGTGGCGACGTGAAAATAAAAGCTGCGGACTTTTTAGGTATTAACCGCAACACCCTGAACAAAAAAGTCAAGGAAATGGGCATTGAATCCAGCGAGTTGCCCGAAGCCGGCCATTCCACGTGAAAGCTGTAACCGCAGAAACTCTCGCCGCGCGTCGGCAATATCAACCCTGATTTATGGGCTTGGCAGCACTGGACGACCAAGCCTCAAAAAGAAAAGGGTCGATCCTTGCGGATCGACCCTTTGACTTTTACTACTTCAGATGAAATGCCTTATTTGATAAACAACATTTCACGATAGGTTGGCAACGGCCAAAGTTCATCGGATACCACAGTCTCCAGATGATCGCCGGCATGGCGCACGGCGTTCATGGCGGGAATTAACTTATCCAGTGAATACTTGGCGTGGGCCAAGGTGTCACCCGAAGCGTGATGCTCCGAATGATGCATCAGCGCCTCGGATTTCTTCTGCATATCGCTGATGGAAGATGCTAAGTCCAGGAGCATCTTTTCCTGTTCCGCCAGCGATGCCGCCGGAACACCGGCCGCCTTGGCTGCCCCGATGGACTTGGCGACATTTTTCTGATACTCCAAGGCCGCCGGAATAATCATGGTCTTGGCGATCACCGTGGTCATCTGCACTTCGATGTTGATCGTCTTGACATATTTTTCCAGATAGATTTCATAGCGGCTGTGAACTTCACGTTCCGTAAGTACCTTGTACTTGCCGAAAAGCTCAATGGATTCTTTGGAAATCAGATGAGGAACCGCATCGACGGTGGTTTTCAGATTCGGCAGGCCGCGCTTTTCCGCTTCCTTGTGCCATTCTTCCGAATAGCCGTTGCCGTTGAAAATCACGCCCTTATTTTCTTTGATCACCGCGGCCAGCAGTTCCTGTACGGATTTGTTGAAATCCTTACCGGCCTTGTGGTCGGCTTCCAGTTTGCCGGCGATGTAATCCAGGGATTCAGCGACAATGGTGTTGAGCACCGTGTTGGGCGTGGCAACGGATTGCCCCGACGATACCGCTCGGAATTCAAATTTGTTGCCCGTGAAGGCAAACGGTGAGGTGCGGTTACGGTCACCGGCATCACGCGGCAACTTCGGAAGCACGGTCACGCCGACTTCCATGTGGCCGCCCTTCTTGGTGCTCTTGGCACCGCCGGCCTCAATTTGCGTGATGATGTCCTGCAACTGATCGCCAAGATAAATGGAGATAATCGCGGGCGGCGCTTCATTGGCCCCCAGACGATGATCATTACCGGCTGAGGCAATCGCCACACGCAGCAGCGCGGCGTGTTTATTAACCGCCCGGATAACGGCGGCACAAAATACCAGGAACTGGGCGTTTTCATGCGGCGTATCGCCGGGGTTCAGCAGATTTTCCCCGGTATCGGTGGCCATGGACCAGTTGTTATGCTTACCGGAACCATTGACGCCGGCAAACGGCTTTTCATGCAGCAAGCAGGCCAGACCATATTTTTCGGCAACGCGACGCAGGGTTTCCATCGTCAACATCTGATGGTCGTGGGCCAGATTGCTGTTCTCGAAAATCGGGGCAATTTCATACTGGGCCGGGGCCACTTCATTGTGGCGGGTTTTTACCGGCACGCCCAGTTTGTAAAGTTCCTGCTCCGCTTCCAACATGCAGGCCAGAACACGTTCCGGGATGCTGCCGAAATAATGATCTTCCATTTCCTGACCCTTGGGAGGCTTGGCACCAAACAGGGTGCGGCCGGCATTGATAAGGTCCGGACGGGCAAAATAGAAATTGCGGTCAATAAGGAAATATTCCTGCTCCGGACCGACGGTGGTAAATACTTTTGTGGCGCTGTGATTACCAAAAAGTTTCAGCACCCGCATGGCCTGAATGGACAGAGCTTCCATGGATCGCAGCAGCGGCGTTTTTTCATCCAGGGCTTCACCGGTCCAGGAAACAAAGGCCGTCGGAATAACCAGAGCCGTGCCGTTGGGATTTTCCAGAATATAAGCCGGGCTGGTGGGATCCCAGGCGGTGTAACCGCGGGCTTCAAAGGTGGCGCGGATACCGCCGGACGGGAAAGAGGAGGCATCCGGTTCGCCCTGAACCAGTTCCTTGCCGGAAAATTCCAGCATGGCTCCGCCGTCATCGGTCGGTGCCACAAAACTGTCATGCTTTTCAGCGGTAACACCCGTCAACGGATGAAAAATATGCGTGTAGTGGGTAGCGCCTTTTTCAACGGCCCAATCCCGCATGGCTGCCGCCACCACATCCGCGATGGAGGGATCCAATGCCAGACCCTTTTTGATGGTCTGTTGGAGTTTTTTGAACACCGGCTTGGGTAAACGAGTCTTTTGAACTTCTTCATTAAAGACGTTACTGGCGAAAATCTCCTTAACGCTCTTTTCCTTGAAATTAACGCTTGGTGGAATGGTTCGGAAGTTGGTTAATGCGACAACCGCCGCATGACGAGCATTTGATGCACCCATAACTGAAAGACTCCTGTAGAAAAGCGACTCACGATTATCCGCCGGAAAATTCAAAGCGGCTCCTTTCGGGAAAGGCGGCCATTTTACCCGACACCGCGAAACTGGCAATATAAACAATCAGAATTCGTGAACGAACCGACAAATGCGGCATTTTTGTGCATTTCCCGTCCGCCCGTTTGATTGCAAAAGATTCAAAGCCCTCCAATTGACCTTTCCCAATCGCCCTGAACGCGCAACTCCGCAATTAGGAGCCTGTCCGCGTTTTGCACGTCATCACGTACCAATGCTGGTAAAAGCCTTGGTACAACCGTCCGCCCAATGATAATGCAAGCAGCGTGCCGATGGTGAAACTAGTTTTTATTTCTATTCTTATGCTTAATTTTAATGCACAGGAAATTCAACCCGCCAATCCACGCGCGTTTTTTAAGCAGTCCCTCAGGAGCCTGCCAAAGTAACCGCCGGGTTGAGATCCCGGCGCGCCGGGATGATTTTTGGCGTCGCCCCGGCGCATTGCGTCACAGAGCACCGTGGTGATAACCCGGTGGTTGGTTGGTGGCACTGGATCAACCACCGGATTATCATCCGGTGCTACTCTCGCGCCAACGCCGCCTCCGCCGCCACCCGCATCACGCCAAGCGGAGCTGTTTTGCCGGTGAATCCTTCAAACTGTATCACCGCCTGGCGTACCAGCATCTCCAGGCCTTCAATAGTCTGGGCACCTTGCCTGGCCGAAAGGTCCAGAAAGCGGGTTCGCCGCGGATTATAAACTGTATCAAACACCACCGTTGAAGA
>JAKAZF010000044.1 GCA_021826605.1 Planctomycetota bacterium
AGTGATGCCGAGCGGGCAAATAATTGCTCGGCGAGGTCAATATGATGTTGCATTAACGCCTGAAAGCCCGCGGTGGCCTTGCCGGTAAGCAGTTCGGTGGCGGTCACAGCGCAGCGCTGCATCTGCTGGGCTGGAAAATAAATGCGATTTCGTGCGGAGTCCTCTTTCACATCCCGCAGGATATTGGTTAATTGAAAGGCGATGCCGCGATCCACCGCGAGCGATTCGGTTTCCGCCCCACCGGTAAACCCCCATATATGAATGCTCGCGAGTCCCACCACACCGGCCACGCGGTAACAATATTGCCGCAGATCCGCATCGGTCTGCGGCTGATGAAATTCCAGATCCTGCAGTTGTCCATCGATCATATCATCAAAAAGCGCGGGTGGAATTGAGTGCCGATGCACGCATTCCGCGAACGCGGCCCATCCGGGCCAGGCCGGATTTTCGGCCGTGGCAGAAAGCGCAGCGGCAATGGCCTGATGGGTTAAGCAGCGGAATTGATCCAGCAGTTCGCGGCGCTGGACAAGCGGTAAATCCGCGGAATCATCCGCAAGGTCGTCGGCGCGGCGCATCCAGGCGTAGAGCGCAAACATGCTGGATTTTGCCGGCTCCGGCAGCAGGCGCAGGCCATAATAAAAATTCCGGGCCTGCTGCTGCGTAACCTGCCGACAATAGTCGCGCGATAACTCAAGGTCCATGGCGTGATGAGCCGATGGCAGTTGTGCGGTCAATGAGCACCTCCGGCAAATATCGCCAGCGCCCCTGCCACCATCGCCCGGGCCATAAGACTTATTTTCCGGGCCTTGGAAAGCGAGGGTCGATGCGAAAGCGTGTCATAATTCTGCTGACGAATGGCGGCGAGGATCGCCTGACCACCGGCACTGAACAGAGAAATCTGCGAACGCAGTTGCCGATGGATCAGCGGTAGAAGCGCCCGGCCTTCATCAAACAGGGTCTGACAACGATCAACTTCAAATTTCAGCAAGGCGCGAAAATGATCATCGCAGCGCCCCTGACGAATCTGCTGCTCATCAACCTCAAACTTATGCATGGAATCCGCCGGCAGGTAGATGCGGTTTCTTTCCAGAATATCCCGTCGCACATCCTGCCAGAAATTGGCCAGTTGCAGTGCGGTGCAGGTTTTATCGGATAAGGCCTGCCGCTGCTGGTCCCGATACCCGGCAAGGTATAAAACCAGGCGGCCCACCGGATCGGCGCTGCGGGTGCAGTAATCCAGAACTTGAGCGAAGGTTTCATAACGGTTGACGCGTTGATCCTGTTCGAAAGCACTGATAAGGTCGAGAAAGGGGCGTTGGGGAATATCATGCTTTTGAATGGTTTCCGACAAAGCGGTGAAAACAGCCGTTTTTGTCGTTCCGGCGTAGCAATCCAATGTTTGACGGCGAAAATCAGCGAGATATTCCAGTGCCAGTTGCGGATTGCCCACTTCATCGCCGAGATCATCGGCGGTGCGACAAAACGCATAAATATTGCAGAAATCCTGGCGTAAAGCCTTCGGAACCAGATGCGAGACAACGGTGAAATTTTCGTAATGCTCATGGGCCAGCCGCCAGGTATACTGCCGGGCCTGGGCAATATCGGTCATGGGGGCGAAAGCCCAATGCACGGTTGCCGGAGCGGGGTTGGTGGATTCAATGGTCATACGCTGCAAATCTCGCAATATTGAATTTAAGGCCTCAGTCCGCAATTTTCCAATCATGCGGTGTTCCACAAACACGGAAGCATCGGGCCTGCCGGGTACGCTGAATTCATTGACTGCATCGCCAACCAGCCATACTTTGTGGTAATATAACCGGCAGGCGGGTGTGTTGTCCCGGATGCGGGCTGCTGCCAAATGGACGGCAATATGCTGCGCGTGCTGCAAGCCCGCAGATAATAAGGCTGACGCCTTTGACATTGATGCATGTTTACGGAGATGCTGCATGAAAATTATACTTGCTAATCCGCGCGGGTTTTGCGCTGGAGTCAATATGGCCATTGAGTGCGTTGAACGCATGCTGAAGCTCAAGGGGGCTCCCATCTACGTTTACCATGAAATCGTCCATAATCTGCATGTGGTGGAGCGCTTCACCCGGCAGGGTGCCGTTTTTGTGAATTCCATAGACGAAGTGCCCGAGGGAGCCACGGTGGTTTACAGCGCCCACGGGGTATCGCCGGAAGTGCGAAAGCGGGCTGCGGAGCGCCGGCTCATTCAGGTTGATGCAACCTGCCCGCTGGTTACCAAGGTGCATAATGAGGCGATTCGTTACGCCAAGCAGAAATTTACGATTGTTTTAATCGGCCATGCGGATCATGACGAAGTTGTCGGCACGCTGGGTGAAGCGCCGGATGCGATCAGCATTGTTGAAAGTGCGGAAGATGTGCATCGGCTGGAAATCCCGGATGATCATCGCGTGGCGTATCTGACACAAACCACCTTGAGCCTGGATGATGCGGCCAGAATTATTGCCGAACTCAAGAAGAAATTTCCCCGCATTCAAGCCCCGCCCAAGGACGATATCTGCTATGCCACAACCAACCGTCAGGCGGCGGTACAGAAACTTGCCCCGGACTGCGATCTGGTACTGGTGGTAGGCAGTCAGAACAGTTCGAATTCCAAGCGGCTGGTGGAAATGGCGGAAAACCGGGGCACGCCGTCATATCTGGTGGATGATGCATCACACGTGGATCACGCCTGGTTCAACGGAATTAACGTTGTTCTGATCACCGCTGGGGCCTCGGCTCCGGAAGACCTGGTGCAGGAAATTGTGGACGTCTTGAAAGTGCGTTACGGAGCCACCGTAGAATCCAGGCATGTTACGGAAGAGGATATGCACTTTGAACTGCCGCTGTCGCTGCGGAAACTCGAAGAACAACATGCCGCGGCCGCCGGTGCGAACTGATATTGAACCGGCTTTGGCGGCTTTGGCCGAGAAAATGGCGCAATTTTGCCGGGGCAGGTTCAATTCGTATAATTTTTATCGGCTTTGTGCCGATAAGATAGCAGATTCCGATGCCCGGGAGGCTCTCCGCGTGGCATAACGGGAATTTGCAGGCGAAGCGTTAAAGGTCGTCCGAAATGAATTTTCTGCGTAGATTCCCGCTGCTGGCTTACAGCCTGGTGTTTCTAAGCCTGCTGGCATTTAATTACGCCGCCGAAAATTATGGTCTTCTGGCGTTATCTCTCACGGCCGTACTGGTGAGCTGGTGGCTGGTTGAAAGCAGCAACGCACTGGTGGTACCGCGGTGGTTAATCAACCTGGGTGTGCTGGTTATCGCCATGGGGCTGTTCTGGGAACTGGTGATCTACCAGCAGAGGAATTTGCTTCTGGCACTGGGCCACTTCATGGTTGGCCTGATCATGTGCAAGTTATTCGAAAAAAAAGCCAATCGGGATTACGGCCAGATTCTGCTGCTAAGCCTGCTTTTGATTCTCTCGGGAGCGATTCTTACGGTTTCACCGGTCTATGCATTGATCCTTCTGGTTTATCTGGGCCTGGGGCTTTACACGAGTCTGGTTTTTCATCTGCAGTGCGAGACCCAGCGGGCCATGCAACGCCATGCCGCCGGAGATCGGATGATGATCATGCCCGGACAACAATCGGTCATGGCGCGGGATGTACGGCGGATCAGCATCGGGACGGGACTGTTTCTATTCGTTTTTGCCTGCGCCGTATTTGTGTTGTTTCCACGAACCGATATGCCGGGAATTCTGGCGAGCTGGCGTATTGGCGGCACAACCGCCACTGGATTGACCACCCATATTCAAATGGGCCGCTTTGGCCAATTGCAGCAAAGCAATGCCATTGTTGCGGAAGTGCGCATCACTCAGGACGGGCAAAACATCGGCAGCCGCGGATACCAGCCGTATTTTATGAGCACGACCCAGAATTTTTATAATTCAAATACCCGTCAATGGGTTCACGCCCGGCACCCGCGCTGGTGGCCGGACGCGGAAGCACCGGTACTGCCCATGAATTTTCCGCGCGGACCGGCATTTGGCAATGGCCTTCCGATGCGATCCGGCAGGAAGCCATCAGCGACCGGGAATGCCGACAGACCAATCGTTACGCCAATGACGCCATCTGGCCGGAAGGAGGCAAAGCAGTTGGCGCGGATAAAATCACGGCGTCCCTTCCGGCGAGCAATGCGGGCTTATTGGCGAAGGGTCCGGCAGCGCAGAAACGGCCGGTTGTCGCGATTTCCCAAATCCGTGATTTTAAAGCACACGGGTTTCACGCATATTGCACCGCACAGCATGTATGCCAAAACGGATTTAATCACTCAAACATATACCTACACCGATACGTTCCGATCGGGGCCAATTCTGGCGATTTGTCCACCAGTAAGCATATCTTCACCGGATCTTCGGTCGGTGACGCTTCTGCGGGATGGCACCATTATCGCCGATATATTCGGCCATAGTCTGACCTATACGGTTCAAAGCCCGTTCAAATCCAAGCCATCGGTCATTGATGCAAGCAAACCAAGTCTTTTTCCGGTGATGTTCCAGCAGTCGATGTTTGGCTATTCCGCACCGGTTGAACAGCGTTCAGCTCCCATTCCAAAGCGCGTGGCGGCATTAGCCGCAAAAATTGCCGGCCCGTTATTGAAAATCAAACGCACCGCCGCCAACGCCGAAAAAATTGACACGCTGCTGGCCAGTAAATTCTGCGATTATCTCAGAAACAACTATCCCTATTCCTTTGATATGACGCCGGTGAACGCCAATATTGATCCGACCGAGGATTTCTTGTTTAACAAAAAAAAGATCGGAGGGTATTGCGAATATTTTGCCTCCGCGATGGTCATGTTTTGCCGGAGCGTGCAAATTCCCGCACGCATAGCATCAGGATTCCACGGCGGAGATTACAACCCCGTGGGCGGATATTATGTCATTCGGGAAAAATTCGCGCACGCCTGGGTGCAAGTCTGGATTCCGCACCGTGGATGGGTCATGTTTGATCCATCGCCCACCAGTTCGCTTACGGCCGTTCAAGGAAAAATGACCTGGTTTACCGAACTGGCGGATTTCTTCCAGTGGCTGCGACTGAAGTGGCTGCACAATATCATCACATTCAACCAGGCCATGCGCAAAGCCATTATTGCGAAAATCATGACGTTTGCGAAAGCGGTAATGCAAACTATCGAGCATTATGCCAGGGCCATCGGGAATCGCGTGCGGCACTTTTTCAAGGGTGTGGCCATCGATATCTGGATGAAAATTCTCATGGGTATCGCCGCCGCGGGATTTATTCCATTGGGCATTCTGATTTATTCACGATGGAAGCGTCGCGGAAGCGTGGCGACCAAGGCGGTTCGCAATATGGACCGTAAAGTTCAACGGCGAATGTTGCGTGAATTGATATTTATTGATCGCCTTATGAAGTTGCTGGGGCGCACCGGAGTAACCCGTGAAGCGGATCAAACCCCCCGGGAATATGTTCAAACGGTTGTAAGAAAAACGGGTTTAGACCTCGCGGAAGCTCTGAGAGTGGTAAGCGTTTTTTATGATATTCGCTTTGGCTCCAATCACATGTCCGCCCATCTTGCCGGAGCCATTAAAGAGGATATGGCGGCGGTGGAGCAGAAAATCCGCGCAAGCCGCCGCCGCAAATGATCGCGGAGCACGGCCTGAATTGCCCGGTTGCTGCATAAACACGTCAAGGCGTTTATAATATCAGGCGTTTGTGGTGCGGAAGTTTGTGGTTGATCCATAAGCACCACGGAGGACTGCGGGGAGAATATCCGGCAGTGTTGGAGTAGACGCCATGCCCCGAGATCCGGCCTGGGCCAGAGCAATGATTCATTCACCGGGGCTTTTTGCCGCAGTGGTGGATTCGACCGGTCGCATTCGTTACGTCAATGATGAAGTTGCATCGGCTTGTAATTGCCCCCCTGATGCCTTGATGGAACAGCCCGCGCTAGACCGCATTTTATCTTCGGACAATTATCATCAGCTTATGGAATTGCTTGCGCACTCCGATGCGTTCACCAGCCCGGTCCACTTTGAGCAGGTGTGCTGCTGTAATCAGGAGCATCATCGAATTATCGCGTATGTTGCATCACGGCATATGCAACAGGATACGGGTGAAGCGATTGCCATTCTCACGGGCTTTGACGTGACGGGCCGGGCGCAAGTGACCGATGCGCTGCGCCGCAGTGAGGCTCAAATCCGGGCGATAGTTGAAACCGCCGTTGACGCGATTATTACCATTGATGAGCGCGGGAACATCGAATCATTTAACCCCGCGGCGGAGCGGATATTCGGCTATACCGCGGCAGAGGCCATCGGGCAGAAGGTGGATCTGCTTATGCCGGAACCATATCACAGTGAACATCATCATTATGTGAATAATTATCTGCGCACCGGTCATGCGAAAATTATCGGCCTGGGGCGCGAAGTTACAGGCCTGCGCAAAGATGGCAGCACGTTCCCGATGTACCTGGCGGTAGGCGAACAGAAGACCAGCAGTGGCGGCCGACATTTTACGGGAATCGTTCGGGATATAACGGAACGCAAGCGCATGGAAGCGGAAATTCTGCACATTGCGGAACGTGAACAGCGCCGAATCGGGCAAGACCTGCATGATGGCCTGGGACAAATGCTCACCGGGGCCGCGATGGTATCCAAGGCCATTGCCCAACGACTCAAGAAAAAATCGAAAGCATTGGCTGTTGAAGCGGAGAATCTGACCACGCTGCTCAATGAGGCCATCGCCCAGACCCGGCAACTGGCGCGCGGCCTGCAGCCATTGGATCAGGCGGATGAATTCCCCACAGCCTTGCAGGAATTGGGATTTCAAACGGAATCGAGACTCGGCATCAGTTGCCGAATTCGAGCCGATGCGTTACCGGGTTCATGCTCACTGTTGGCGGCAACCCATCTTTATCGCATTGCGCAGGAAGCGATGAATAACGCGTTCCGGCACGGACAGGCCAAAAACATTGAAATCAGTTCCAAAACTCTCGGCCCGGCCGTGCGCCTGACAATCCGTGATGATGGAAGCGGCTTTGCGGAACCGCGCGGACGGGGATTGGGATTACGCATTATGGATTATCGCGCCCGCGTCATTGGCGGGCATCTTGATATTCGCAGCAGCCCGGGCACAGGCACCACGGTGGTCTGTTCTGTTGGCGGGCCTGAACCAGCTTTGGAGACCATACATCATGCCGACTATTCGCCCTCGCTTGAAAAGCGTTAAAGTTCTGCCACGCATTGTTCTGGTTGATGATCATCCCGTGGCGCGGCAGGGAGTGCGCCTGCTTATTGAAGCGGCCGGTGATTTGTGCGTATGCGGCGAAGCACCCGACGCGGATGTCGCAATGGAACTGGTGGCCAAATTGAAGCCGGATCTGGTACTTGTGGATGTGTCACTGAAGGGAAAACCGGGTCTGGAACTCATTAAAGATCTCAAGGCCCGCTACGAGCAGATGCTGATACTGGTGCTTTCCATGCATGATGAAAGCATGTACGCCGAACGGGCCTTACGCGCCGGTGCCCGCGGTTACATCATGAAGCAGGAAGCAACGGAAAAAATACTCCTGGCAATCCGTCGAATTCTGGCGGGTGAAATTTATGTCAGCGAAGCCATAGCCGCCCGTGTTCTGCGTCAGTTGGCGGTTTCAGGAAATCAACCGCTGAAATCGTCACTGGATCTGCTGACGGATCGCGAACTGGAAATTTTTCAATTTCTGGGCCAGGGAAAGCCCGTGCGGGAAATTGCCAGAACGTTGCATTTGAGCACGAAAACCATTGAAGCCCATCGCGAACATATTAAGGAAAAACTGAATCTGGCCAGCAGCAGCGAGTTATTGCGTATGGCCATTCAAGTGACAATGGAAGCGGACTAAGCGCGGCATTCGGTGGACATGTCACTCGAAGAGGACATCAACGCCGGTCCGGCATCGGGCGGGGCCTGTGACAGATTCTGCAAGCTCTTCATGGCCCTGATCCTTGGCTTTCTAACTCTGCCGTTACCGGCACCATCAGTCAAATCCATGCTCCAATCCAGCTCGGCATCGCACATACCCGCCGTACCCACAAAACAATGCCAAGTCCTGATCTAAAGTTGTCACATTATTGTTCCCCGTATCCGCGTCACCCGCCTTATCCGCGGTCCATCCCATCCTGCCAGGAAGCCAATCCGATTCGCCATCGCAGATACCCGCCGCACCCACAAATCAGTTTGCCCGTTGCTTCCCGGGTGTGCCGATGGGCACGGATTATTGCTCCCCGGCGCGTCCGGGTAAACTTCTGATCGTTGAGTGTGACTCATTGGCCATTTTCTAATGGTATTCACAACTGATCGCATGAATGTTGCAGAAGCGGTCACAGGCCCGACCGGACGCGTGAACAGCCTTTCACGTTGCAGGCGCGGTGTGGATGCGGTAAATTCACGAAGTCTGTTATGAAAGGATGCGACTTCATGCGTGATCAGCGTTTAGATAAACTTGCCAAAGTACTTGTCGGTTATTCGGTATCCGTTAAAGCCGGTGAACTGGTGCGGATTTCAGGTGAAACCATCGGCCTGCCGCTGATTGAAGCCATTTATGAAGAAGTACTGCGGGCGGGCGGGCATCCATTTGTGTCAATGAGTTCCGATGCGATGGACGAGGCGTTCTATCGCGTTGCCAGCGCCCGGCAATTGGAATATGTGTCACCGGTTTCCAAATTTATTGTGGAAAACATGGATGTGTCAATCGGTCTATGGGCGGAGGAAAATACCCGGGCGATGACCAATGTGGATCCGAAAAAGCAGGCCGCCGCGGCGCAGGCCCGCAGACCCATAAGCAAACGTTTTCTGGAGCGTGCAGCGGAGGGAAAACTCAAATGGGTGGGCACGCAATACCCCACGCAGGCCAGCGCGCAGGATGCGGAGATGTCACTGCGTGATTATGCCGATTTTGTCTTTCACGGTGGATTGCTGCATCTGGATGATCCAGTTGCGGCCTGGAAAAAAATAAGCGAAAAGCAGCAGCGACTGGCGGATTATCTGAACACAGCCAAAGAAATTCATGTCATTGCCAAAGACACGGATTTACGCCTGGGCGTGGAAGGACGACGATGGATCAACTGTTGCGGGCATGAAAATTTTCCGGACGGGGAGGTATTCACCGGACCAATCGAGGATGCGGTCAATGGTGTCATCCGATACAGCTTTCCGGCGGTGCATCACGGCAGAGAATGCGATGGCATCGTCCTGAAGTTTAAAAATGGAAAAGTGGTGGACGCCAGCGCCTCGAAGGGATTGGATTTTCTTACGGCGATGATGGATCAGGACGCCGGAGGGCGGACACTGGGCGAATTTGCCATCGGCACAAATTTTTCCATTCAGCAGTACACCCGCAACACGTTATTTGATGAAAAAATCGGCGGGACGTGCCACGCAGCGTTGGGTGCGGCCTATCCCGAAACCGGCGGAAAAAATGAAAGCGGCCTGCACTGGGACATGGTGTGCGATTTACGGCAGCCGGGTTGCCGGATTGAAGTTGATGGCAAAACGATTCTGGAAGCCGGCAGGTTTACGAACGCGGATTGGCCCAATGCGTGATGCGGGCAGCGTTTGTCCATACGGGATCAATAGCGCATAATACGACTAACGAGTAAGTGAAAGCCTTTTTTTTGAGGATCATTCAAAATGAGAAAACTGCCGACAATTTTGATGTTCGCCTTAACCGCCGCCATCAGCCTTTCCATGGTTGGATGTGGAAACTCAGGAACCCAACAGCCTCCACAGGCCCAAGCACCGACTACTGCCGCCCCTGCAACGGCGGTAATCCCGGCGGGAGCAACACCGCCCGCGACGGCCAAAACGGCATCCAAAGGGGCATTGCGAGTGCGAAAGTTGGCCAATGGATTGATCATCAAAGATATTAAAATCGGCAATGGTCCCGTGGCGAAGGATGGTGATACCGCCATCGTTCACTACACCGGAATGCTGATGAATGGTAAGGTTTTTGACGCCAGTAAACTTCACGGCAATCAACCGTTTCCGTTTGTACTCGGTGCCGGACAGGTTATTGCGGGCTGGGATATTGGTGTAAAAGGCATGCGCGTGGGCGGGATTCGGGAATTGACTATCCCGCCGGCTCTGGCCTATGGGGATCAATCGCCTCCGGGCAGCGGTATTCCGGCCAACAGCACACTGAAATTCCGTGTACACCTGCTGGGCGTGCAAGCGGCAAATTAGGCCGATAAAAAATGCCCTTGCTTTCCAAAAAAGGCGTGTTACACTATTGGGGAAGTCGGCGATGCTGGCTTGAGCGTAAATTTCCAGGCAATTGGTGAGCCTGGAGC
>JAKAZF010000045.1 GCA_021826605.1 Planctomycetota bacterium
GGGCTCGCAGTGCTCCCCGATCCACCGTTGTTCACCGATGTTACGCCGTTAGCTTGGTTGAATTTATGAGCGTTGGAAATGCTCAATGTGACAGTCGTTCCGCTCAGGGAGATCGGACTGGATGTGGAGTACGAGGAACTGCCACTGCCAGCTACTTCGTTCCAATTGTTCTGAGCATAGCTGCCAAAGCCTGCGGTCAGGTTCTGCACAGGTCCGATCGTGGATACTGAATTGTTCAGTTCGACCGTGTCGCCATTACCGATTTCTTTGAACTGCACGCCGATACTCGTTGCATGTACCGCCCCCGCCGTAGCGATTACTCCACCCAACAATGCCGCCGCCGCCAGAACTGAACCATTTGATTTGAGAATCATAGTTCTCACTCCTTAAAAAAACAGGCTTGCTCCATTCTTCGCCTCCGGCAACAAGCCGAGTCGTAAATGAAGCGGACACTTGAAATTTTCAAACACACTTATGGATTCTGCCGCAACGTTATGACACAACTTTGCGGCCAACATCGCTTCGGCTTTACAAAAATGAATGGCGAATCAGAAACCGCCCAGCAAAAGCCGAACTATCAATTCCACAACAAGCGTACAATATTATGGCGCACATGTCAAGCACAAAATTATATTCGTTCAAATTTTATTTTAGAAATATAAAAAGATATTGTGCGCACGATATAGAGCTTCATTCTCCTCCCGTGAAATCATTACCGAAGCACCTTAGATAAGAATCTCAAGAACACGGTAAATATAAGAGTTTTTATTTGCCACGCTCACTTTATCAGGCGGTAGGCTTAACGCTATTGAGTCCCAGCACTATCTAATTCAGGCGATCCCGCTTAGTTTCCAATGTGCGCAATATCATATTGACGAATAAATCATTTACGTTCGCGCATTCATGCAAATACGCTTGGAATTTTCTTGGAATAATAGCACCACGATGCCAAGAAGCACAATGGCCCAAGTTGACGGTTCCGCTACGGTTAGCGTATCGCCATACATGCTTAAACCAGGACCACTGAGTGCCGAAAATGAATTGTTACTCCCCAACTGCAGGTTCTGAACGTAATAAACGCCCAAACCACTGTTGCCGGAGAGATGCATATTATTAAGCGACAAGCCGGTAAAATTCGTCGCCGGCGCGCCGCTTCCGGTCAGCGGCTCGCCATAAATTAATCCATCCTGCGATGCGCCGCTGGCGGTTATGCCATTAAAGACAATATTTTTCCACAGCGGTGTGGTGCTGTTGAGCGTTGCCGCGGTAACGGCGGCAGGATCTCTGGGAAAGTTATCGCTGCCATTTTCATAAAAGCTGGTAATCGCGATTGGCATCGCTACATTAGTCATCTGAATATTACTATAGCTGACATTTTGCACCAGGCCGCCATATCCGGCACCAGCTTTGAGCCGCAAACCGTTGCTGGTGCCATTGAATGTCACATTGCTGACCGTCATGCCATTTACGCCATCATTGGTCTGACCGCCGATGGAAATGCCGTGGCCGGAACCGATGGTCAAATTGGTAATAACAATGTTATTGCATGCGGTGTTTTGCGGCTTGATGGCGATATCGTCGTCCCCTGTGGAAATGGATGAATTTTCAATCAGATAATTGGAGCCGGAGGGATCAATCCCGTCGGTATTGGGGGAATTGGAAGCTGCGGTGATGGTAACGCCGTTGATGGTGACATTATTGGTCTTATTAAACGCAAGGTGCTCCATGGGCGAATTTTCAAGTGTGACGTTTTCGACGGCAATTTGTGATGAATTCTGAATATCAACCAGAAACGGCCGCGGCGACGATGGGTTTGTCCACCACGAACTGCCGTTGCCATTAATTGTTCCTCCGCCGGATATCTCGGTGTTGCTGATATTATTGGCGAAAATAAATGGCTTTGAACCGGAAGTGTACTGGCTTTTCGCGAGCATCTCGAGGGTTGCCCCGCTGGCAATATCAAGATTGATATTACTGGAAAGATTTAACGCCCCGGCCATAAATACGCCGGTCCCGCTGTCAGGAATTAAAACAGTGCCCCCGCCTGCGGCAGATGCGGCATTGATCGCGTTTTGAATGGCGAGCGTATCCGTGTTGCTGCCATTTCCCACCGCTCCGTAGCTGGTAACATTGAATATGCCGTTGGGAATAACCGGAAGCGCCGGGGCAGCGGCAACCACACCCGAGAAAGCAAATGATGCAGCCGCGATAGGAGCGAATCGATTCGAAAAGCGCTTGGCATAACAACGGCGGCATGATGCCGCAGCCACCGCTTGCCTCGTGGCGAATTGCATGGCGATATCCTCCGAAAAAGCACGAAAAGCAAACATACAGCATATTAGCGCACAATACAAGAATAAATGAAATACATTTTTATTATCTTTTCATATTATGCGCACAATTGTATTCCTTGGCTTACCGATGGATTGATGATCAAATGGCTGCCGTCATTTTTTTGCCCGGAACCGGGGCCGCGTTGATCGATCGAAATGCACTTATTTTTTGGAGATACGCCACGATCGGACATTGATTTAGTTGCGAAGTGCGGTTCGTTCTGGCATGCCAGGAAACATATCCGCGCCCGATGAGCATGTGGCCGACTCATTTTCCTCCATTGAGCGGAACGGCTAATATACCGCTGTGCCGGGAAGTTCCGGCGTGAGAACATAAACTCCGGAGCCAAAGCTGCCCATGCGAATCATTCTGTATGGCGATTCAATGACGGAATATCTGCACCGGCCGCCGCGCATGCTGGTCGATGCTCTGCATGACATACAGCCGGACCGGGCCTATGAGATATCCAATTGGGCTATTGGCGGGACCCGGGCGGAACTGGTTTTGTATCGACTGTTGTATGAATTCTGGCATGGTCGCGAGCGGATGCTGCCATTAACGCAGAGCCAGCCGGATATTGTGGTCATTGAATCGTGCGCGTTTAACAACGCCAATGATCGGGAAGAGGGCATTGGCAACTTCCGGCAGATTTGGGACCAGATTCTCGCAACATGCCGTGAACATGCGCCGAATGCGCGGATGATCACGTATCTGACCATCGGCAGTTCGCCGATGGTTCCGCAGGAACGATCCAATCGACTATTCTTTCATGCATTGCCGGAGGTCTTTGCATATCGTCATACCTGGCGGGAAAAGTATCAGGATGCCTTTGAGCAGTGGGCGAAGCAGACGGGGGTAGAATTGGTGAATGTACGCGAAGAAGTTAAGCGGCAGGAAGCGCTGGGCGTACCGCGTGAACATTGGATTTCCGCGGATGGCGTTCACCCCAATGCCGCAGGCGTGGAGTTAATATCAAGGGCACTTGCTCGTGCGATTGCCGGGCCTGGAGGAACGTCGGTATGAGTGATACCGCATCGAATAATCCGATCCCCGCAACGGTTAAACCGCCCCACCGCAACCGCATTCTGCTGACCATCGCGTTATTTAAATTTTTTAAAGCGGCGGCCCTGATAACAGCGGGCATACTGGCCCTTACGTTTCGTCATGCCAATTTAACGGTTATCGCCACGCACTGGATGGATAAATTTCGCCTGGATCCGCATAACAAATATGTGGACTGGGGTCTGGATCATGTGAAACTGGTGCACGCGAAGCAGCTTGAGATGCTTGCGGCCGGCACATTTGTCTATGCGATTCTGTTTCTGGTGGAAGGAATCGGGCTGTATCGGGAGAAAGTGTGGGGGGAATACCTGGTGATTGTGGAAGTATGCCTGCTGATGCCATTCGAGGCCATCGAACTGGTTGCCAAGCCGGACCTTATTCGGGTTGGTTTGCTGATCGCGAACATACTTATTCTGATATATCTGCTCTATCTGCGTATAAAAACAGTCCGGCGCGAGCGACGGGAAAAGCTGGCGCATTAAAGCCGATAGGACCATTACAGGTATATGTCCAGTTACATTCATCCCACTGCATTGCGGATCAACGCCGCCGTGCCATCACCTGTTCACGCACACCACCAATGTGACCGCGTTTATCTGACACCTCCGCCGGGTTGGACCGCATGGGCAAATTCAACCGGTGGAACGGGGCAAACGGAAAAATCAAACCATCGCCTGAAATCGGCTCCGTTGCCGGCGCACGAGGAAGCATATCATGCGCCGCGTGATATCTGTCATGCGGCGGACTGGAAAATCATCGTCATCGGCAAGTTCCCCGGCAGATGATCGGGAGTTTACAATTGTCCAACATCCAACACGCCTCAAGAAATTACAATTCCTTGACGATCAGGCTGGCGAGATTGCTGCGTTCGGGGCGTTCGAGCGTAACATGGCCGACGAGTTCGGAATTTTTAAGCCTCTCAATGGTAAATGACAAGCCATTGGAATTGGCATCCAGATATGGATTGTCAATTTGTTCGGCATCACCGGTTAATACAATTTTGGTACCTTCACCCACGCGGCTGATGATGGTTTTAATTTCGTGGGGTGTAAGGTTCTGGGCCTCATCAACGATCATAAACTGATGCGGGATGCTGCGCCCGCGAATATACGTCAGAGCTTCCAGCACAACCTTGCCGCTTTCGATCAATGCCTTGAGTTTGGCTTCGACATTGGCCGATTCAGCACTGTGCACCCGGCGGTCCTGGAGGAGGAATTCGAGATTGTCGAAAATCGGCTGCATCCAGGCGGCCAATTTTTCGTCCTTGCTGCCGGGCAGAAACCCGATATCCCGCCCCAACGGCATAATCGGTCGCGCCACAAGCAACCGCTCATAGCGCTGCTCATTGAAGCATTTGGTCATGCCGGCGGCCAGCGCCAGCAGGGTTTTTCCCGTGCCGGCGGTGCCCATCAGCGTAACCATCTGCACGTCATCATCAAGCAGCAGATCCAAGGCCATGGTCTGCTGGACGTTGCGGGGAAGAATACCGAAGCAGGCTTTTTTAGCCCGCATCAGCGGCAACACCGCCTGCAATGAACTGACATATCGGGCCAAACCGGTCTGATGCTCATCCATGCTGTTGCGAAAGAGAACAAATTCGTTGGCAAACAGCGGCGGATTGAGTTTGGAAAGAACCGGGTCCTGAATGGGTATTTTCTTTTCCGCATAAAGCCGATCAATAACGGCCCCATCCACCTTTAATTCCCGATAGCCCGCATAAAGCGTTTCGTAATCGACCTTCTGCGATTCAAAATCCGCGGTGTTGATTCCCAGGGCATCGGATTTGATGCGGGCGTTAATATCTTTGCTGATAAAGGTAACCGGCTTGCCCTGTTCCTTCAGATGATAAGCCACCGCAATAATCCGGTTATCCGGCACACCCGCATTGAGACCTGGAACGGGTGTTTGTTCCATGGCCACTCGGATGCAGCCGTGGTGGCCGTTCCATTTTACGCCATCCGCCAGGTGGCCGCGCTCACGGAGTTGATCAAGATGGCGAATGACCATACGCGAGTTGCGGCCAACGTCATTGGTATCTTTCTTGAATTTATCGAGTTCTTCCAGCACATCAAAGGGAATGACCACCTCGTTATCCGCAAAAGAAAACAGCGCATTGGGATTGTGCAGCAAGGCGCTGGTATCTAAAACAAAATACTTAATCGCTGCTTTGGCATTGACCATTGCTTGTTTTGCTCCGCTGTAAACTCACCTGACACCCGGGAGGCAACCGCCGCCCTATAACCGTTATCGTCTCAATGTACCATCGAGCACAAGCCTAATACATTATTACCGTCCCAAAACCCGCTTTTGTGCAAATTGGATTGCCGGCAGCTTGCAAAGCATCGCGGTATAACCATAATTCCTGCCTTGGATTTTGGTTTGTATTGGCTTGGTTTTAACATCTGGAGTATTTTCAATGCACGTTCTCGTAGGAAAACCCGCGCCGGATTTCACGGCTCCAACCGTTATGGCAGACAATTCTATCAGCGAGCGGTTCCATTTGCGCTCTTTCCTTGAGGGATCTTATGGAATTCTATTCTTTTACCCGCTGGATTTCACTTTTGTGTGCCCATCGGAGATTCTCGCATTTGATAATCGGCATGAAGAATTTCAAAAACGCAATACCAAGGTCATCGCCGTTAGCGTGGATTCACACTTTACGCACCTCGCCTGGAAACGCACGCCGGTTAAGGAAGGCGGCATCGGCAATCTGCATTTCCCGATGGTCTCGGATTTAAGCAAGGCGATTTCCCGCAGTTATGGCGTACTTCATGATGAAGCGGTGGCATTACGCGGCACCTTTTTGATTGATCAGGCGGGAATTGTGCGGCATCAACTCATTAATGATCTTCCGCTGGGCCGTAATGTCGATGAAACGCTGCGCATGGTCGATGCGCTGCAGTTTTATGAGGAAAATGGGGAAGTTTGTCCCGCCGGATGGGAACCCGGAAAGCCCGGAATGAAAGCGAATTCAGCCGGTGTGGCCGAGTATCTGGCCGCGCACAGCCACAGCTTGTAAGCACCGCCGGAATTATTACCGCCCGCCCCTGGCAGCCTGACCGAGCCTGAACACAGGCCGGAAGACTTTATTTAGCTGCTGCCGGGGCGGCCTTGGGGGCGGTAATCCAGTTCGCGGGGTTGTCCATATCGGCGACTTTCATACCCTGGAAACTTGGCGAGGCAAAAATAAATTTTGATTGGCCGGGGAAACTTAATGCCGCATGTTGAACATGGAAATCCATTTCCGCCCGGGCATCGAGATAATGAATCACAATACGCGTCGGGAGTTCTACACCATCAAATGCCTGGTCCAACGGTCGATAACCGCTTAATTCGCTGTAAGCGATAACCCGACCGGTGCGATCATACAACCGCACCTCCCGAACCTGCCCGTTATATCGACTGATCGTAATTTGCCGGCTGATATGCTCCAGCGTGCCGCCACCGGATCGCAGCAACAGCAAATTGTAGCTTGCCGTATGCGGCACATTGAACATGGCAATGCGGCTCTGATCGGTAAGAATCAGCGGGGTGATTCCAAGCATATCCAGAACGCGTTGAGGCCGCAGCGGCATGACGCCGGAGGGCAGCCGATCTTCCATGGCTACACGCCCCGCGTAGGCAATTTTGTGCTCATGATCTATCAACCAGTAGATATGCCGATTCATACCCATTTCAAAGGCATCCTGCCCAAGGTATGTACCCACAAGCAGCAAGTGCGGCACGCGATTCTGATCCACGAGTAAAACGGCGTGCACCTGAAAACTTGAAACTCCGCCATCGTGATTGGTCAGCGTTAAATTGACATTTCCGGTCATACGCAATTTATTAAGAAGGGCCGCACGATCATTAAGCGCGTGTATTTCCTGTAAGGCGGAGGGAATGGCCAGCATTTTGCGCGGTGTCGGCGGCACCTGCTGCGAACATCCGGCCAGAAACAACAGTGCGAAAAGCATCAACACCCTGGCCCGCGGCAGACAATTTGCTTGGAATGAATAATCCGGCATTGGTTGTCTTCACCCTGTATAAGTTCCCGAAACCGACCGGGAGTTAACTATAACCGCATGCCGGACATGAGGAAAATCAGAAAGGAGTTTAAATGACAACGGCGCACCACGGCGATCCCGGTGCCGGTCAGTCCGAAATGAGACAGCCGGCAGCTCGGCAGGCGGGACTCTTTTAATCCATGCCTGGAGGGCCCGCAACGCAGTGCGCCCACTGGGGTTGACTCTGGAAGTCAGCAAAAACGAAAGAGGATTACCAACCGCAAAGAGGCAAAGGACGCAAAGGATTGTTCCGGCAAATATTTTGTCTTCGTGGTGAAAATTCCTGTTCCCTATGCCAAGTTCCAAATGCTAAATGCCAAATGCTAAATGCTAAATACTGAACCCGCGGCCGTTTGCAATCCAGCGCGAACAGGTCACGATTCCGGAGGTTCTTTCATCCGGGACAACCCGGCGCAGGCGGGTTAAAATACCGCGGTAGTTAGAGGCATAACCATGAATGTAAAGAGAATCAGGACGGATCGCCAGATACAGGCGTGCTTCCCGGTTATTCGTCAATTGCGACCGCATCTGATAGAGACGGAATTTGTCATGCGCGTGCGCCGACAGGAAGAAGCCGGCTTCCGCCTTGCTGCTGTATTTGCGGGGGGCACGCCATGTGCGGTAGCGGGCTACCGCATTGCGGAATGTCTGTCACGTGGCCGCAATTTATATGTTGACGATCTGGTAACCGATGAAAAGTACCGATCACAGGGATTGGGAAAGGTTCTGCTGGACTGGCTGATCCGCGAGGCCCGAGGCCACAAGTGTGAGCAATTGGCTCTGGATTCCGGAGTACAGCGGTTTGCGGCGCATCGTTTCTACCTGCGCCATGGCATGAACATTACCGCGCATCATTTTGCATTGGATGTGCAGCGCCGGAGCCGCAACGGAAAACCTGGAAATTCAGGGTGACATTTCTATGTCGGTTAACAGCGGCACGTTTCAACCGCGTCAAAGCTGCCAGGTGCTGCTACGCAATGTGACCGGCAAACAATGCCCGTTGTGCCATGGGGTGTGTTGCAGGGCCAGAGTTCTATCCGGCGCATTGTAATTCGACCATCATGCCGCCCTGGCCCCACCAGGCAACCGCCCGGCCGCGCCCCGCAGCTTTCGCCCGGTACAACGCCTTATCAGCGCGTTCGATCAGTTCGTTCATTGATTGATCCTCATCGCTGATCATTGCGATACCCATACTCATCGACGGGTGCAGATCAGGTGCGATAATGGCCGCGGCCGTTACATAACTGGCACGCAGCCGCTCGGCAATTTCCGCCGCCTGCGAACTGTTAACTCCAGCGAGCACCACGGCAAATTCATCGCCTCCCATGCGGCCGATTGCGTCACCGGAGCGCAATTGCGTTTTGACCGCCTCAGCCAGGCAGCACAGCAGCCGATCTCCCGCCGCGTGGCCCAGCGTATCATTAGTTGTTTTGAGATAATCCAGATCAATTAAAATCACCGCGCCGCCTGAGGCCTCATTTTTCTGTCGCATGATGCGCCACAATGCCGTTTGAAATCCACGCCGATTGAGCACCGCGGTAAGTTCATCGCGACTGGCGACCCCAACAAGCATATTCCGCAAGCGCTCGGCAACCATAAGCGTTAAGCTCAAATTCCACGCCAGCACCACAACAATTGATGGCAACAGCAGCGCCCCGAAATCATGCAATGTCAGAAAGGCGCCAGATCCCATTGATCGGGCAGCCCAGCAGCCACGCACCACAATTAATACCGCAACGCATGTTGACAGCAGCGCCGCAATCCAGGCACTGGAAAGCCGTTCCCGGCGTGCAATATCAAAACACAAAAATCCGCTCGAAAGAACCAGAAGATCACAGGCGGAGGATACAACCACGATCCGCCATGAAAGCTGTTCACTGATGGGCGATGGGATAGCAAGCATCGCGAAAACTGCCGCAGCCAGAACCGCCAGGGGAAGCACTTTTGGCCTGCGTCCGGAAAATACCCGACACCCCGTCAAGCAGCAGCACCACGCCACGACTATCAGTGTATTGGCCGTTGCAATCGACAGCAGCGGAGTTATGCTTCCGCGAAAAGACAACAGCAAATTGGCTATCAACCCGGCGAAATTGGCCAGTCCCCAGTAACCAAAGTAATGTTCGCGCGGGCGCAACCGGTAGAAAACAAATTGAGCCAGCCCCATAACCGCCAAGATCAGCATAATTGCTAGAAAAATGGTGCGCGGGTCAATACCCATCTTGCCAGTTCCAAACACTAGACTCTCAGCCAGGCCGCGCCGCATGCCACCGTAAAGCTCCAACACAGACCTCGCTAGATGTTTTATCGGCAAAACAGCCGCAGACCGCCAGTTTTAGCGGAGCATCGTGTTCATACACCATAGAAACCACGGGGGCGGCCGCGGAATCATACGCTCATGCATAACGCGGCCAACTGGGAGTATGCACGGAAGTGCGTGGCAACCAGTCTTCCGGTTCGGCCCTGTCAGCCGGGATCCTGTGGGCGTTAGGTGGGTCCGCCAGCAAATATCCGCACCATCCGCTTAGAGAGTTTACCCCGTGCGCGCCGGGGCGGTCCAATCCTTTTTATTCACGAAGACGCCGAAAGAAATTGCCAACCGCAGAGAAACGAAAGAACGCAAAGGATTATTAAGGTGAATATTTGCTCTTTGCGCACTTCGTGCCTTTGTGGCGGAAATCCTCGCGTCCTTCTTGATCTTAAACCTCCACCTGCCTCCGCCGCCTCCTGTACCTCATCGTGAATCTTCGTCCCCGGAGTTTATCCCGATGACCTGACTGATTCTTGTAATATCGGGATGGCTTTGTGTGATGCAATGGACCGCCCCGGCGCGCACGGGGTAA
>JAKAZF010000046.1 GCA_021826605.1 Planctomycetota bacterium
ACCCATGGCCAAAATGCCGTAAACGGTGTGTCGCAAACGCGTTTTGGAGCGATCACGGAAGGTTGCAAGATCGGGGATCATGCCGACATACCAGAACAGCAGCGATACGTTGGTATAGGTAAAAACCGCAATGGCATCCCACAGCAGCGGGCTGTAAAAATTGGGCCACGCGCCCATGACATTGGGCACCGGTGCCATCCAATAGGCGAACCAGGGCCGACCGACGTGAATGCCGGGAAACAATCCCGCGCACACGACGGCAAACACGGTCGTAGCTTCCGCAAAGCGGTTGATGCCGGTACGCCATTTTTGTCGGAACAAGAGCAAGATGGCGGAAATAAATGTTCCGGCGTGGGCCAGGCCCACCCAGAACACAAAGTTAATAATCGGAAAACCCCAGAACACCGGTGAATTGTTGCCCCATACACCCACGCCGGTGAAGATGGCATAGGCAATCATCACGCCCAGCACGCCCACCAGGGAGGTGGAAATCGCAAAGGCCACATACCAGGCCATGGGCGCGCGCGGGGCTTCAGCGACGCGGCAAATTTTCCGCGTAACTTCATGGAACGTGGCTTCACCAAGCACCAACGGTGCCTGACTTACGCCATCATCAAGCGTATTGTCGAAATCACCGGTCATGCCGGGAACCTGGGTTGTTGTCACCGATGCCATGAATTCATTTCCAAATCATCATAATGCTCAATCCAAATCAGGCAGGCCGAAAACCATTTCCGGCGGCCCGGTTACATCAACCCTTTGGGCGAAAGCGGTTCTTCCGGTAATGCCGGGTTGGGGTTCCAAACCTTGGGCAAATAGCGCGTCCGCGGTTTGGTATACAATTCCTTGTCGAGTATGCCGTACATCCGATTCTGCTTCATGAGTTTTGCCACGCGGCTATTTTTATCACGGATGTCCCCGAATACCAGCGCCTGCGATGGGCACGCCTGGGCACAGGCCGGCGTAATTTCGCCGTCCCGGATTCGACGATTCTGCCGTTCCGCCACGACCCGCACGGTTTCAATGCGCTGCACACAATAGGTGCATTTTTCCATGACCCCGCGGACGCGAATGGACACCTGCGGATTTTTCTGCAGGGCAATCAAGGGATTCATTTCAGAACGCAGGAGATTGGGCGTATAAAGATTATTGAGTGTCCCGCTGTTGAAATCAAAGAAGTTAAAGCGCCGGACTTTATAGGGGCAGTTATTGGCACAGTACCGTGTGCCGATGCAGCGGTTGTAGGTCATCATGTTCAAGCCATCGGCGCTGTGGTTGGTGGCCCCTACCGGGCAGACCGCCTCACACGGGGCATTTTCGCACTGCATACACAAAATCGGCTCATGAACCGCCTGCGGATTTTCTGATTCCGGCCCACGGAAATAGCGGTCAATACGCAGCCATTGCATTTCCCGGCCTTTGAGCACCTGCTCTTTGCCGACAATGGGAATGTTGTTTTCCGCCTGACAGGCAATCACGCAGCTTGAACAGCCGACGCATGTTGTGAGATCCACCGCCATGCCCCATTGGTAGCCGGTGTCGTAATGGTGTTCCTCCCAGAGGGAAACTGCGGTTGATTTTTTGTGCCCCATACCAGGGTCTTTCTGGAATTGGGCAAAGGTGCCCTGATGGATAAGATCCGGCACACGGGCGGCGATAGCGCGTTCCCCGATGGTGCTGATAACAAAGTGATCCTGCGTGGTGGCCAGTTGATACGGCGTTTGCGTCACTTCCATGGCGACACCTGAAAGCATGGCCATCGCGTTGCTTGTGCGCAAAACCCCGGCATTAAATCCGGCACCGTTGCCAACGTTGCCACTATGTGTGCGGCCATAGCCCAGGGGGATGGAAATGGAATTTTCCGGTTGGCCGGGCATCATATAAGTGGCGATGTCCAATTCGCGGCCGCCGACTTTCAGGCGGATGATCTGACTTTCATGGCGGTTTAACCCCATGGCCACGCCCGTTTTGGGATTAATCAGTGCGGCGTTGTCCCAGGTCAGTCGCGTCATGGGATCAGAGAGTTCCTGCAACCAGCCATTGTTGGCGAAGCGCCCGTCAAACACTTTGGAATCCGTACGGAAGACGACTTCCAGATGCTGATGGTCCAATTTCACCTGGGCATTTTTTGCGATTAATTGGGCCAGAGCGGCATTGAGATTTCCTGCGGAAAAGCTCCCATGCAGCGGCTGCCAGGCGGTTTTTTCAACCGTGCCGTCAAAGAGGGCTTTTTTCCAGCGCCAATCCGTGGATTTGATGGCCAATGTTCGCTGGACAATATCGTAGGCTTTTTGCAGCGGGTCTTGAATAACCAGTGCCATCACTTCCACCGCGCTGCGTCCGCCGAAAATCGGCTGAATCAGCGGCTGGACAATGCTTACCGACATATCAAAGGTTCGGGCATCGCCCCAATTTTCCAGATAATGGCTTTCCGGCAAATGCCAGGTGCAGAGTTCCGACGTTTCATCCACATAATCCGCCAGGTGCACGGTTAATGGTACAGTCGCCAGCAACTTGGCGAAATCAATATCAGCCGGTGCGTTATACACGGGATTTCCGCCCAGGATCACCAACGCCGAAATTTCTTTTTTCTTGATCGCCGCGGCCAGAGCTTCCATGGAGGCCAGGTGCGTGGGGCGGTCGGGGTTCATCACCGGGTAATACGTGACGGTGCGGCCGGTGTTGCCCAGGGCATCATTGATGCCGGCGATGAGGCCATGGAGTTCTGGCGGTTGATTGGCACCGGCCACCAGCACCGAGCGGCCCTTATTGGCCAGCAAATCAGCGGCCATCACTTCCAGCGTTTTGTCACCCGCGCCAATATTCACATTGCCCGGCGTGGGGATTTCCACGCCCAGAACCAGTCCCTGTTTTTTAAGTTCAGCCGCCAGCAAACAGGCTACCGCGGGAACATCTTTGGCGGGAACAGGAATGCGATGCCGGGCATTTTCCGCCATGGAACCGGTCATAGTGAACGTGGATTCCACCACATAAAGCCGATTCATGGATGTGGCGTTTTGACCGTTTTCCGGATTGGTTAATTGTCGGCCCCTGGCAAAGTCCCGCGCGAATTTTACCGCCAGCGGATCGCCGACGAAAAAGTCCTGATCAAATGAAACAATTACCTGCGCTGCCGAAAGATCGGGAACCGCTCGGGCGGCTTGGGCAAATACCATGCGCAGACCTTCACGGGCGGCGTCATCGGAGATCGACTCATATTCAAACCATTGGGCCGCAGGCAGGGCATGAGCCATGCGTCTGTGCATATCCGCCAAGCTCGGCGATGCGGAACTGCCGGAAAGTACCGCCAGACCTTTGCCGCCGGTTTTTTTGAAAGCGGCTAATTGTTCATTCCAGAAGGCTTCGAAGGTGGCCCAGTTGGAATCCGCCGCTTTGCCTTGCGCATTGCGTTGCATGACGGAGCGGCTGCGATCGGGATCATAGACGTTCAGTACGCTGGCCTGGCCGTAGGCATCGCTGCCGCCGCGGTTGAGCACATGCTTGGGATTACCATCCACTTTTATGGGGCGGCCATCCACGCTGGTAACCAACATGCCCTGGGCCACGCCGCCAAGTTCCATGGCGGTAGAGTATTGTACGGGTGTTCCGGGGTCGCGATTGGCGGGGCGATGGGCATACGGGGCCAGCGTTTCCATGGGCCAGCGGCAACCGGCCAGTCCGGCCAGTGCAAAAGAGGCTCCCATGATTTTCAGGAAGCGGCGGCGATTGGAATTCAGGAATTCCGAAGCGTTATTGGTGAATTCGCGATCCACAAATTCGCGGAATTCCGGCGTATCGGCCAGCTCATTTAAGCTGCGCCAGTATTCCTTACCGCTCAAATTATCCGTTTTCAGTGGTGGCATGTCTCACAATCCGTCAAAAGCTTGGTGCTGGGAATATGGTAACGCTTCATAAGATACCGGCCTAAATTTTTGGGGAGCGTAGCCACGGTCAAGCCCAGGTCGCCGGCCAGTTTTACCTTGTTTTTTCCAGTCCAGTTCAGGTTGGTCACTTCACTGCGCGGCCGCAGGTTCGGGCCGGGATTTTCATGGCAGCTAAGGCACCAGTCCATGCTCAGGGGCTTGGCCTGAAAAACCCGTGTCATGTGATTGACCTGCCCATGGCACACCAGGCAACTGATGCCCGCGTTGACATGAGCGGCGTGGTTAAAATAGACGTAATCAGGCAGTTCATTTACCTGCTTCCATGGAATCGGCATACCCGCCATTTTGGGATTTCCCGTGCCGTAGCTGTTTCTAAGCCATTGAAGCTTGGCGCTGTTGGCGGCTATTTGGGTGTGGCAATTCATGCAGGTTTGGGTCGGCGGAATGGCGGCAAATGCGGCCCGTTTAACATCGGAGTGGCAGTATTCACAGTTAATGCCGAGCTTGCCGGCATGGAAAGCGTGGCTAAAGGGGACGGGCTGAATAGGTTGGTAGCCGACGTTAAGGGTTCGAGCACTCCAGCCAAACCAGATGATCGCAACGAGATAAACCGGCACGATGGCACCGACCGCCAAAGTCACCAGGACTGCGGTATTCGACCACTTGGGGAAGACGAAGAACGGTTTTTCACTCATGGTTCGCGTCGCATTCCTGTTTGGGCAACACTCTTCACCAGACCCTGTCATTCAGAGCTGATAAAGCGCTGCGTTTTCGGCCTTGTCCCTTCAACCCTTCCAACATCTTCCGTAAAAGACTGTGAAAGATTGCACAAAGTCTACCCAAGATAGTAATGCTGCGCTTTTCTTCCGTCAATACACGCGCCTCGGAATTTGTTATACCGACGTGGAGTTGCCCCCTCCTCCACCGCCTTCGCCGAAATAGGGGTCACCCCCAAAAAAGGTTCCAGGTACCTTTTTTTGTGCGGCCGATAGCAACCAATTACCGACGTCGGGCGGAAAAAGGTACCTGACACCTTTGTTTCGGTCCTGTGGCGTTGACGTACAGCATATTCCCATAAAAGCCGAAACGGCTAAACCTGCGGTACGCATGCGCGTTAAATTCCTCACGCGGTTAAGGACTTTTACAGCCATCTTTTCTCCTCGAAGGAAGGCCGCCCCGCCAGCAGCGCGGCGCAAAAGAAATTAATTCTGCCTACGCCTAAATCTGAATGAGCCTTGATCATAACTCCGGCGGCGCAGGTCAAAGTTGTTAGCTCTGTTTCAGGTTGGACGCGCGCCGCCCCCTGAAAACAACACTCGGCACGCGTCGCGTCGATGTACCCTTCAAACGCGGACGACGCGGCAGGGGGGGAGGGATTCGAGAAAGGAGCGGCCGTAGCTGCGGGTGACAATGCGTTTGTCCAGCACCACCACAATGCCTTTGTCCTGCCGCGTGCGGATCAGGCGGCCAAAGCCCTGGCGAAATTTTATCACGGCCTCAGGAATTGAATATTCCTTGAAGGGGTGGCCCCCCGCGCTTTTAATGGATTCAATCCGGGCTTCTACAATGGGCTTATCCGGTACGGAAAAAGGTAAGCGCGTAATAATGACATTGGACAAGGCCTCACCCGGCACATCCACGCCCTGCCAGAATGAATCCGTGCCTAATAATACGCTGTGATCTTCAGCCTTGAATTGTGCTAAAAGTTGCCCGCGCGTCAGTTCCCCGCCATGGACCAGCATCGGATAACCCAATGCGGATAATTGCGGTGCCAGAATTTTGGAGGCTTTTCCCAGCGTCGCGTAACTGGTAAATAAAATAAATGCCCGCCCCTGACTTTCCCTTATGTAGTGCATCGCGCGTTCCATGGCGGCATGGAGAAAGGCGGGTTCTTCCGGGTCCGGAAGGTTGCCTTCCAGATACAGCGTGACCTGATTGGGATAATCAAACGGCGAACCGAGTTGTACTTCCTTGCCGGTATCCAAGCCGATCCGCTTGCGAAAAAATGCGAACGGCGAATTTGTTCGATGATCGGATTTCAAGCCTTTTGACGCCGGCTTTTCCACGCTGCCCGCGTCGGGGTTGGATTTGTCATCCCCATGCTTTGCCTTGCCATGCTCCCCCCGACCCACTGCCAATGTCGCACTGGTGAGTATGACTGACTTAATCTGATCGGAATTAAACAAATTGGCGTTCAGGTGGGCCGCCACATCCACGGGGCTGGAATTCAACGCGATTTTCCGAAATGTTTTGCCGGTCTCCTCAATCCAGTAAACGGAATTAGGTTGCTCCTGCTCTAAAAGCGCCTTAACGGAGACGGACATCGCATGGCAACGACTGGCCAAACTGGTAAGCTCAAAAATATCGCGTTCAATTTGCTGCTGTTTACCGCCGGACGGTGTGCCTTCCGTCGGGTTATCAGTAACTTCCCCGAAGTCGATGGTGCTCTGCCGGGTCAATTCATGGAGAATAACGCGCAGGGATTTCTCAAGAGAATCAAGCGAGGCCGACAGCTTGTTTTCCACAATGTCCTTATCACGGATGCGGCCGTTGGAGGGAGCTTTTTCTTTTCTCCAATGCGCCAGGCTTTCAAAAAACTTTTCCGCTTCCGCACGCGCGGCGTCCACCGCCATCTTCGCGGGAAACGCCAGTTTGTCCTGAAGGGACATCAGAAAGCCGCGATCCTGTCGAGCGCTTAAAAGATTTCCCAGCAGATATTCCACCTGGGATTCAGATACTTTAAGCCCCAGATGATCTGCCGCGACCGATTCAATGGTATGGGCCTCATCCAATATGACCAGATCATATTTCGGTAAAATGCCCGATCCTACACGGCGCAAAGCCAGGTCAGCGAAAAACATGGCGTGGTTGCAAATGAGAATCTGGCCATGTTGAATTCTCCGCCGGCTGGCCTGATAAAAGCAGTTGTCATAATATTTACAGCGCCGTCCCATGCAGTTGCCGTGTTCCGCCGCCACCTTATCCCAGGTTTGCCACAAGGGTTGCCGGGGCAGGGAGGAAAGCGAGCCATCGGTTGTGGTTTCACTCCAGCGTTGAATCATTTCCAGATCATCGCGCTGGCGCATGTCCGGAAACAGCACTTCCATCTTGGTTAAGGATTGCTCCAGGCGGCGTTGGCAAAGATAATTGCTCCGGCCTTTACACAGCACCGCCGAAAATTCCTGCCCGCCGACGGCCCGTAAAAAAGGAATGTCTTTTTCTATTAACTGTTCCTGGAGGCTGATGGTATGCGTGGAAATAACGACCCGGCGGTTATGTTCCACCACTTGCCGGATCGCCGGGATCAGGTAGGCGAAGGACTTTCCCACACCCGTGCCGGCTTCCACCACCAGATGGTGGTTGTTCTCAAAGGCGGCATCGACGGAAGCGGCCATTTCGACCTGTTCCGGGCGGAGTTCAAAGTTCTTAAGGCGGCGGGCCACTGGGCCGTCCGGGGATAGAAAATGGCGGGCATCGGTTTGCATTTTATCCAGCATAACCGGAGTATCGACGCCGTTGAAGTTACCGCGTTGAAGACCTGAAGATTTCAGATTTCCGCTTCCCGGTCGCTTTTTTCTTTGACACCCTGCCCCAGTGGTCTATAATCGGCACTCGCCGTGGCAGGGAAGGTTCCATTTTTGGCCACGGCACCGACTGGTGCGATAGCGCCGTGGGCCGCGTGAACGGACCAATAACTCCTTCGCGTGCTTGGCCATGGCGGTGCTGTCCAACGGATGTGACCGGGGAAGCTGTTAGGCGGAGCGGGTAAAACCGACTCTTTACATTATACTAGTACGCTGAATATATTTCGGAGGCTTTATGCTCAAATCGCGGTCTACCCAACGGGCGCTACAGATGTCTTGCAACCAGTCGGGAAATCTACTCCCGATGTCGGCTGTGGCAACGCGGCAGCAGGAAAACAGAATCCGGTTTATGCCACGACTGGCAGCCAGTGCCGCCCTGGCTGCCGCACTGCTGATGACCGCCGTGCCCGCCCATCAGGCCCGGGCGCAACAGGCCTCGCCGGCCATGATGGCCGCCAAGCCCTCGGCTAAATTGATTAATGACGCTGATCTGTTTTTGCACTACTCCCTTTTGGGCAAAGAAAACCTGGCACGCGACTGCGGCAAGGCGTTCTTAAAGACCGCCCCGTCGCCGATTGTCGCGTTGCGGGCGTTTGACGCCGCCGCCAACGGACGTAATGTTTCGGAAATTCTGATTGGCAACCAGCAGAATAAACCTCTGAAAAAAGTTTCGGCAGCCATATCCGCCATGCTGCAAAAGGGCCACCTGATGGTGGCACGCAATCCGGGCCGTATCATCACGGCGATCAAGGTGATGGTGGACAGCCCACGGGCTTATGTCGTTTCCCGCCAGCGGCTGTACGACGCAGGTGAATTTTCTGTGCCGTTCTTCATCCATTTTCTCAATAGCCCGTCGCACGCCAGCTATGGCCCCACCATCGTTCAAATGATGAGCGATATTGGCAAGTCGCTTTTGAATCCATTAGTGCGGCAGTTGGCCACGCCATCCGTACCGGAAAAAATTCAAATCGTCCAGGTGCTGGGTAACATCGGTTATCCACAGGCGTTGCCGTATCTGGTACAAATTGCCAACGATAAAAATACGCCGCCCGATCTGCAAAGCGCAGCACGAACGGCCATTTCCAAAATTGACCCTACCGGACGCTTTAACCACCTCTCGGCTGCTGAACTGTATCTGTGGCTGGCGGAAAGTTATTACCATAACGAGCCATCCGTGGCTGCCAATCATCCCAATGAGTCCACCAACCCGGTCTGGTACTATGACAAAGGCCTGAACAATGTTGTCGGTGTGCCGGTGCCTACACCGATCTGGAAAGATATTGAAACCATGCGTACCTGCGAGGCGGTACTGAAGCTGGATCCCACAAATTCCGCAGCGATCAGCCTCTGGCTGGCGGCTGATTTGCGGCGCGAAGTGGATCTGCCCGCCGGAGCCAAGGATCCGACACTCAAGCGCGGGATGCCCAGTGCCCATTATTACGCTGTCGCCGCCGGCCCGCGCTATCTGAATCCGGTTTTGAAAATTGCTTTAAACGCAGATAACAGTCGCCTGGTTCTGAAAACGCTGATGGCGTTGCAACAAACGGGCGGTGTGGACGGCCTGGTGGGTGATGGAAAAACGCCATCACCGTTAATTCAGGCTCTGGCCTATCCGGATCCCGCCGTTCGCTTCGAAGCCGCCAGCGCTTTAGCGAAAGCGAATCCGGCCAAATCGTTCACCGGTTCGGATGAAGTCATTCCAACGCTGGCCCAGGCCATCGCACAGTCCACCAAGCCGGTGGTGTTGCTGGTGGATTCCAACATCCAGATCCGGAATGAAATGAAAGCCCGGCTGCGGGCGGATTATCATGTCATTGATGCCGCGACCCTGGCCCAGGCGGTAACGCAATCCATGAGCGTGCCCTACATCGGCATGATCATCGTGCCTGACGCTGCGGCGGCCATACAGTATCAGCAGTATGCTGCCACCGATTACCGTCTGCAGGCCACACCGGTTCTGGTCATGGGATCAGCTTCTGATCTGCCCAAGCTGCATGCACAATTTGTCAATAATCCCACCATCGGAGAAATCCCGACCGGGGCAACCGCAAGTTCCATCGGTCAGGCCTATGCCGACATTTTAACGCGCCTGGGCAGCAAGCCCGTCAACACTAAGGAATCGGTCCGCTTTGCTATAACCGCCGCCCGTGAACTAAAAGTTATGGCCATGAATCGCTCCTGCCTCTACGATGTCAGCCGAGCGATACCGGCTCTGAAACTGGCCCTGCAATCGCAACACAACAACGTGATTATTGCGGTAGCGGAAACGCTGGGGCAAATTCGTAATCCGGAAGCCCAGCGTATGCTGGCGCATGCGGCTTTGAACAGCCAGTCCAATCCTGAAAGCGTCCGCTATGCTTTTTATATGAGCCTGGCGCAGTCCGCCCGTAACCTGGGCAATCATCTGGGCAAATCGCAAATAGACAGCCTGATCAACGAGGTCTCGCATGAATCCAATGCGAAGGTGCGCTCCGCCGCTGCGGAAACACTCGGTGCCTTGAATGTGGCCAGTAATCAAGCGTCCAAACTGATACTCAAGCAGGCTCGCATGAACTAATTCGGTGGCTGATCCAGTATCGCCCACCAACCACCGGGTTACCACCGCGGTGCTCTAACGCGATTCAGCCACGCATTTGTTCAGTGCATTCTGCGCAGCTGCAATCAACAGCTTCAATATGAAACCGTCATAAAAAGCGGAGCGGCATTGGGGTTGTAGTGCGAGGGGCCTTGCAGCAGGGCCTGCGCGCTGGCCGGAGCGATGACAATGACTTTATTG
>JAKAZF010000047.1 GCA_021826605.1 Planctomycetota bacterium
CGGCATATCCGACCGGGCCGGCAAACTGGGCCATAAACTGTTAATTGAACAAGCCAAACCGCAATACATCAAAGAAGGCAAACATATAGAGCTGTATGAACGGCGGTTTGTGGACGGCTTATTATGCCTGGGATTTAATGAAAAGCACGCCTTTCTTTCCGACCTGCGGCAATATCCCATGATTCTGGTGGACAACCGCTTTGGCGACGGCGTATTGGACTATGTGCATTGCGATTACCGCATGGGAGCCAAGCAAGCCATGAATTGCCTGCTGCAGCTCGGGCACCGAAACATCGGCATGATTTACGCCGCCCCGGAAAGCCCCACGGCCCGCGATGTCCTGGAGGTTTACACCACAGAACTGCGCCATGCCGGCATTGAGCCGAAAGAATCCTGGCTGGCCGATGGATGTTTTACAGACGAAGGTGGTGCGGCGGCCGCAGAACTTTTAACCCATCGGGATAAGGACATCACCGCATTCTTGTGCGGCAATGATAAAATGGCTCTGGGCGCGATACGGTATCTTGTAGAGCACGGACATAAAGTGCCGCAGGATATTTCGGTGGTGGGCTTTGATGATATTCAACACCTGGCCTATGCCAATCCCAGCTTAACCACGGTTCACCTGCCCCTTTATGAATTGGGCGTCGCAGCCTGCGAACGGCTGGTGAGCCGAATTCGCGGCAAAGTGGATCATGTGGCTGATGTGCTGCCCACACATCTGGTGCTGCGCGAGTCCACCAGTATTGTTCGCACTCGCTAAAGCTTTCCCGGCCCGGCCGCGATGGCGGGAGGCCTTCGCCGCGAAGTGTTATTATGGCATGATCAGGAATGACCCATGACTTTTCGACGTGTTTGCTCCGCTATTTATACCGCCTGTAAAAAAACTGCCATTCTTACCGCAGCCTCGGTAGGAATATTAACAGTCTCTGGGGCCGCACGCGCGGCAAATGCTTCTGCATCGCCCGAGAAGCTGGCGGTCATACCCGCGAAACTCCGGCATGTTTTTACCTATCAAGCCCCCGCCGGCATGCACGTGCGCAGCGTCAATGTGGCGGGAGATTTCAATAATTGGTCTACCACCGCCACTCCTATGCGGCAAAGTGCCGACGGGCGTTGGGCTATCAGCGTGGTATTGTCTCCGGGCCTTCATGCCTACAAATTTGTGCTTAATGGCAACCACTGGGTCAACGATCCGGCGGCAAATCCCCGGCTCAATATCAGCGATGGACAGGGCGGGGCAAATTCACAAGTGCGCATTGCCTCTCCCTGGCAAATGATGCCCGCACCGCAGGCTGATCACATCAGCCCGGCGGCCATTTCATTTAATCCTCAAAACATGAATCAGATGGATGTGGTTTCACGGCAGTATCTACGCCTCGAATTCACAGCGCAAAGCGGCACACTTTCTAAAGCGGTTGTGGATGTTCTCCATCCGGGCACCAAGGTAAAAGTGTATCCGCTGCGGAAAGACTTTAACCACCTTGGCAGTTGTACCTGGGGGACCATACTTCATGTTCGAACGGCATCAATTCACTATTACTTCACACTTACGCACGGGTCTGCCACGAGATATGTCGCTGACGGATATGTGTACCATTCCGCCCAGGCTGCCGAACAGCACGCCTACCAGACAACGATGAGATCGGTAGTTATCACACCCGGCTGGGCCAGGCGGGCAGTCTGGTACGAGATATTTCCCGAACGCTTTCGTAACGGGAACAAAGCCAATGATCCGTCACCGCATATTCCCTGGCGCTGGCCATGGACCAAGCCGTACCGCCCCGCCGGTGAACATGGCAACTTTTATAGTTATGTATATAACCGCTTCTATGGAGGTGATATACAGGGCATTCAGGATGAACTTCCTTATTTGCGCCGCCTGGGGGTTAACAGCCTGTACCTCACCCCGGTATTTGAATCACCCAGCATTCATAAATATGATCCCTCCAGCTTTATCCATGTTGATGATGGGTTCGGGGTTAAAGGATCTCTGGAAAAATTGCATGGGGAAAACCCGCTGAATCCCGCCACGTGGCAATGGTCAGCCTCAGATAAAGTATTTTTGCGCTTTATAAAAGCGGCCCACCGACAAGGCTTTAAGGTGATTATCGATATTCCGTTCGGTCATTGCGGAAAGAATTTCGGCCCCTTCCAGAACGTCTTAAAATACGGGCGCAAATCGCCCTACGCCAACTGGTTTCAGATTATTAGTTGGGGGCCGCCGGTGAAATACAAGGCGTGGGATGGCGTAAATGGCTCCATGCCGATGTTTGCCCTTAGCAAACGCCATGGGTTAGCCAAAGGGGTTCGCAATTATATGTTTGCCGCCACGAAACGGTGGCTGGCCCCGGATGGAATTGCCGCCAACGGAGTAGATGGAATCAGACTTGATACCGCCCCGGATGTCCCGCACGCGTATTGGATCGCCTGGCGGAAACTGGTGAAAAGCATTAATCCCAGGGCAATTATCATTGGAGAAGTCTGGCCGCCGGCACAAGCGTGGTTGAATAAAGGCAATCAGTTTGATGCCGTGATGAATTATCCATTTGCCACGATTGCCACCAATTATTTCGCCAACAAACGTGGGCAAAATCTGCCGGGCATTGGCCCCCGGCTCTTTGGCAACAGATTGATGCAGTTGCTGGACTATTACCCCTTTCAGGTAGACCTTGATCAGATGAATATTATGGATAGTCAGGACACGGACCGATTCGTTTCCCGATTTATGAATCCGCTGCTGGATTTTGGTGCCAATGATCGGTTACAAACCAATCCACATTACAACGCCGGCGAGCCGACTTCAGAAATCTACCGCCGGCTGGAGCAAACCGCAGGCTTTCAAATGAGTTTTGTCGGTGCGCCGTGCATCTGGTACGGCGATGAAGTTGGCATGTGGGGTGCCAGCGATCCGGCGGATCGTCTGCCGATGGTTTGGAAAAATCTAGAACCCTATGACGCACCGGATGTACGGGTGCATGAACGGGTACTGCAATTTTATCGGCAGGCCATTGCAATGCGGCGGCAACTCAAAGCGCTGCAACTCGGCTTTTATGGCCAGTTATTGGCCTGTCCGCGGCGAAACATTTTTGCTTTCTATCGCAGTTTGGGGAAACAGAATGTTTATGTCATCGTCAACCGCAGTGCGGCGGGGCATACCATTCGGTTACCGATTTTTAATTCTGACCGCGGACATCATCTCTTAAATTATTTGAACCCGCAGCAAATGCGGCTGGTTTATCCGCCAGCAGCCGATGGAAAAGGGCGTCCCGTTTTAATGAAGCACAATGCAGGTTATGCAGTAATCGGCAAGGCACTGACCTTGCATCTGCGGCCCTGGAGCACAGCCGTGCTGGCCCGCTACGTGCCGGGAAATATTAACTCGCCGTGGTAAAGTGAAGCGTACCGCGCAGCGACAAGCCCCCCCCGCAGTGTACCCGCACTGAAATCGCTGGCCGATCGTCGCTTATCCGTTATACTTTCAGTCAAGAACGGAGTTTCGGCCGGGCCACGCCGCTGGTTGCCAACTTGGCAGCGGAGCCACCGGACATAGTATTTACTGCGGGTAAATCAATCCGTCATTGCTTAAAAGCCCCTTCGATGTGGATGGGCCAACGACATGGGATCCCGCAAAGGCCAGCGGGGAAATGGAGGCGGCAATATGCACGCACGCCCAAAACTTGCTAAACTCACTATTGAAGGCTTCAAAAGCATAAAAGCATTACGTGGCTTCACGCCGGGACCATTGACCCTGCTGATCGGAGCCAATGGGGCCGGAAAGAGTAATTTTATTTCGTTTTTTCGGCTACTTAGTCACATCATGTCAGGTAACTTGCAGGGCCACCTCACGCAAACCGGCAAGGCCCACTCCTGGCTTCACGACGGCCCCGCCGTTACGCCCGAAATTTGCGCCGCATTCGAGATTCAGACCGGGAAGGGAATTAACGAATACGAATTTGGCTTGGACTATGCGGCGACCGATCGTCTCTATTTCCAGCATGAGCGATTCCGCTACCTTCCGCTGGGGGTCGTCCCAGGGGCGCGTGTGTCGCTGGGACAAGGGCACGAAGAGTCGCTGTTAATATCTCGGGCGGCAAAAAAGGAACTGACACCGGCAGCCATCTACGCCATGTTGCAAAAGTTTGTGGTATTTCAATTTCACAACACGTCCTTTACGTCCCGAATGCGCCAGGCGTGGAGCATGGACGATGCGCGATGGCTTAAGGAAGATGCGGGAAATCTGGCGGCTGTTCTACACCGGCTCAAAGAGAACGCCGACACGGCGGCGTACTACCAACGCATTGTCGATACGCTGCGTCAAAGCCTACCATTTTTTGATGATTTTCAACTGGAGCCGGAAGACGGAAATGTCCTTCTGTCCTGGCGGGAACGCGGCACAGATTGCATTTTCAGCGCCCACCAGGCCTCCGATGGAATGCTGCGATTCATGGCTCTGGTGACTCTGCTCTTACAACCTGCGGACGCTCTGCCGGATCTGCTGATTCTTGATGAGCCGGAACTCGGTTTGCATCCGCATGCTATTACGACCATAGCGGGGTTAATCAAATCGGCATCGCAGAGCATCCAGGTAATCGTTGCGACGCAATCGGCGATGCTGTTGGACGCCTTTGAGCCGCGAGATGTTGTGGTCGTAGAACGACACGCACGAGAATCGACGTTCCACCGCTTAGAGCCGGCGGAACTTCAATCGTGGCTGGAGCGCTATAGCCTTGGCGAACTATGGGACAAAAATGTGCTTGGCGGGAGACCCGCATGATCCGACTTTTTGTGGTTGTTGAGGGCGACACGGAAGAGCGCTTCGTCAGCGAACTGCTTGCCCCGCATCTGGCTGGCCACGAGATATCGGCCGCGGCCAGCAAGGTGGTAACACTTAGACGGCGGGGAAATGCTGCGGCCCAAGGGGGTGGCAGACGGTACGGCCATTGGAAAGACGATCTTAGTTCATGGATACGCTCACAGGGGCACCTGCCAAACGTGTGGTTCACCACAATGCTGGATTATTACGGACTGGCCTTCTTTGTCGATGGTTTTCCCGGCTATCGGGAAACGCCAGGCCAACGCGATGCCAGTGATCGTGTCGCACAATTGGAATCGGCTTGGGCCAGGGACATTAACTTCCCACGTTTTATTCCCTACCTGCAGCTCCATGAGTTTGAAGCCTTATTACTTGTGAACTGCGGGGTATTCAAAGAGATTTTCATTGAACATCAAGGTGCAGTCGACCAATTATTGGCGGAGGTACGCGCCACCAAGAAAACGCCGGAGGAAATTAACGACGGAAAGACCACCGCACCATCAAAGCGAATAATGAAACATATACCGGGATATTCGGCTCGCAAGGCCACGGCAGGATCGTTGGCGGCGTTGAAGATAGGCTTACCGGCACTGCGCAAGGCATGTCCCCATTTTAACGACTGGCTTTACCGCCTTGAGTCGCTGAAAGTATAACCCATCCTGACAAAGTTCAAGTTTAAAAACTTCGTTTGCGTAATGGGATGCTGATTAGTACTATCATTTTTCAGCGGGGCGCAGCGGCGGTGTGGATATAAACGTTCCGGCGAGGTTGGATGGGTGGCTTGGTGCGTGTGGCATTGAGTCGTGTACACAAATACTCTGATCTGACAGGGAGTCATAACACCATGACAATTCAATCGGGACCGTCGGTAAATTACACGTTTACCATGCGGTTGAGTTATCCCAACGGCATTGGCATGTTTTCGCGCATTACCCAGATCATCGGAAAATTTGGCGCTGATCTTGGGGCGGTGGATATTGTTTCCAGCGATTCCAAAACCATGACCCGCGATATTACTGTTCGAGCGCGGGGTCAGGAACATATCCAGCAGATTGTCACTGCAGTCCGCAAGATCAAAAAAGTCAAAGTCGTGCAGGTGTCTGATCGGGTGTTTCTCCTGCATCTGGGTGGGAAAATTGGCATTCAAAATAAGGTCCCTGTCACCACGCGCGACACGCTTTCCATGGCCTATACGCCCGGAGTGGCCCGTGTTTCCATGGCCATTGCCGAGGATCATTCCAAAGCATGGCAATTGACCATCAAAGGAAATTCAGTGGCGGTGGTCAGTGACGGCACGGCCGTGCTGGGACTGGGAGACATTGGCCCGGAAGGTGCCATGCCGGTGATGGAAGGCAAGGCCATGCTTTTTAAGGAATTTGCGAACATCGACGCGTGGCCGCTGTGTCTGAATACCAAAAATACCGATGAAATTGTGCGCGTTGTCAGTGCCGTGGCCGTGAGTTTCGGCGGCATTAATCTTGAGGACATCTCAGCCCCGCGCTGCTTTGAGATTGAAAATCGGTTGAAGGAAATTCTGGATATTCCCGTTTTTCATGATGATCAGCACGGTACCGCGGTGGTCGTACTGGCGGCCCTGATCAACGCGCTACGACTCACCGGCCAGAAACTCCCGGAACTTAAAATTGTCATCGCCGGAGCCGGTGCAGCCGGTACCGCCATCGCGAAAATACTGCTGAATGCCGGTGCCGCAGATATTCTAGTGTGTGACCGGCAGGGCATTATTCATAAGGATCGTGCCGAAGGACTGAAGGATAATAAAATATGGCTGGCGGAGCATACCAATGTGCATAACGTGCGCGGAACGCTGGAAGACGCCCTGAAAAATGCCAATGTGTTAATTGGCGTTTCCGGCCCTGGATTGCTGGGCGGCAAGGCCCTGCGCAAAATGGCAAAACATCCCTTTATTTTTGCGTTGGCTAATCCGATACCGGAAATAATGCCCGAGGAGGCGGGTGGAAAAGCATTTATCATGGCCACCGGGCGCAGCGATTATCCGAATCAGATCAACAACGTTTTGGCGTTTCCGGGAATTTTTCGCGGGGCGTTAAATGTCCGAGCCAGAGAAATTAATGAAGAGATGAAACTCGCGGCGGCGCATGCCATAGCGGCCTGCATTTCACCTAAAGAACTTAACACAGAATACATTGTGCCCAGCGTTTTTAACCGTGACGTAAGTGTGCGTGTCGCGGCGGCCGTGCAGAAAGCCGCCATCAAAACCGGGGCCGCCCGGCGCATAAAACCGTAGCTCCGTATGGATTTGCATCGGCACCGCCCGATTCCACTTATTTCCGTTATTTCCGTGCTGGGCGTACAACCGCTAACCGCAGCACCGTAACGGAATAGGGCTTGAACGTATAACGCACCCCAGCCGCGCCTATCGCAAATGTCGATGTTTCCGGCACGACTCGTGCAGGATGGGCGAAGGTGTTATCCAAGCCGGGGTTGCTTTCATGGAGGGTAATAGCGGTACCGCGGTCCGCTACTTTTATTGATCCCTTCAAAGTGATGGTTGTGGACATCGGGCTTCCCGACGCGTTATCCACTTTGATGATCAGATATTTTCCGGCAGCGTCAATTCCCCCATCGGCAAAAAATCGCGGCCTGTGCAAATGCTTCGTAATGACCCCGTGGACCCGCACCCGCGTTGGGTATACCACGGCGGGTTTATTATGATTAAACAGATATTCCACCCAATATGAACTGCGGCCAAATGTGGTCTTGTCATTAAATTCAATAAGATTAATCGGGCATGGCCCGGCACCGGCATTATCAATGGCAACGCCATAAGACGCCAATCGCACCACGTCGCAATTGCGCTCCATGCCGATCATAAACGCCGTCTCGGCCAGCGTGGAGCGGAAATCACCGTATCTCGCCTTAGTATGTCCGACCGCATATTCCCCGACGAATACCCTGGGGCCGCGGCGCGGAAAAGTGTTGTATCGACTGCTGTTATCCAAAAACCACTGCTGACTGGGATAGTAATGGTCATCTTCCATGCTAAGATGCCCGGACGGAATCCCCCGCCAGTTATCCGCAATAGCAATGGCCTTGGGAAAGACCTGGTGTAACGCCCTGGCCATGATGTGATAATTGCGGACATAGTCCGGTCCGCCATTTTCATTGCCGATTTCGACATATTTGAGATTAAATGCAGCGGGATGGCCGAATCGGGCACGCAGTGCGCCCCATCGTGTCGTGCCCGGATTATCGGCAAACGCCACAGCCGACAGCATTTCATGTATGTACACATTAATATTTGTTCCCGGCAGTGAAGGGGCGTTATGCAGCAAAGCGGCGCTGGTGCAATACAACGGCTCGGCACCTACGCGTTGCGCCAGCTCCAGCCAGCCCAAAAACCCGAATCCGTCGGTATCCCGATAGCCCCAGTAATTAACGTGGCCGGGGCGGTCCATCATCGGTCCCACGGTTTTCCGCCAGTTATAACTGTCATCCAGCGAGTAGCCCTCAATGTAGTTACCACCTGGGAAACGCAGAAAGCCGGGGTGCAGGCGCTTAATTAACTGGACAATATCATGACGGAAAAACTCTGCGTGCCCGGTTGCCCGTGACACAGGAAACATCAAAACCAAGTTGACATTAAAGGTTGCCGGGCCATCAGAAATCAGAGTCATCGCACCGTGGTACGTTGATCCATTGGACGTAAGCAGGCAACGGTAGCGTTTCCAGGCAGCACCACGAATGGTCACGTCCGTGTGCGCAAAATGTCTTGTGTCGCCGACATTGGCCAGACCGGCCTGAAGTGTAACAGAGCCGGCAGGTGTGCGGGCATAAAATGAAAGTGCATAGCTGCGTCCCCGTTTAATGGGCATTCCCCAATAGCCCACATTGGCGATGCCGCCGCCCGCAGCTTTTATTTTCACCTGCAAACTTAAGGGGTGGGCGGAGGAAAGCGGCGTTTGCCTTTGCAGCGTTAACGTTGCCGGTGCACCGCCTGATTTTATGGCTTTCCACGCTAACAGCGGACCGCCCGGTGGGGGCCGATGAAGGTGCCCATTGGGGCTGATCCACGCCACAGCACGACCCTTTTTCATCCGCGTAAAATGCGGAGGCCATTGCATGCGGCCATTACGCATGCGCCATACGCCGTGCACCACTTTGCAATCTGCGGGGGGAACATCATTTTGAAAATCCGGATTCTGAATCATCTGCGCATAAAGACCGCCATCAACATCGTGGCAGATGTTCTCAATAAACATCCCCCACATACGCGGATTTTCCGCCCGGCCGGGTGCTGCAGCGTTAATTGTTATCTGCGCCCGTTGGGCGGCCCATGCCCGAGCTCCCCCCAGCCCCGTCAGCAGAACCATGCCAACAACCACACGTCGCGACATTCCAGAAATTTTCATCCCAAGCTCCGGTAAAACAAAACATTGCAGTAACCGTTCACGGCTAATTCGATTCGCGAGTTCGGCAACATTGCGGCGGTGTCAGGGGCAGCGAATCGGGCGTTGGGGCATTATTTAGGACCCGTTCCCCACCGATGGTGGAGGTGCCGAACATTTATTTTATCTTCACTGGCCGCACCTCGGATATCTTTCTCCTGATCGCGGCGCCAACGAGTGCCATCGCTTTTCCACTACCGCTTTTGCCGGCGTAGTACAGTGCGTTGCGGCCTTTTCTATCTTTCATTTTCGGATTTGCACCCGCTTTCAGCAATAGCCTCACCATCGCGGACGGGTGCTTTGCCAAGCAGGCATAATCCAGTGGCGTCATGCCGAAGTGGTCGGCAAGATTCACCTTGGCCCCCGCGTGGATCAACAATGCGGCGGTTTTAGCGCGGCCATCGCCAGCAGCAGCCTCAAGCGGCGTGTAACCATTATCATCCTGTGAATTCACACTCGCCCCGGCTCTCAATAGGGCCTGGACGCAAGCAAGAAAGCCCTTGGATGCCGCGAGCATCAGGGGCGTGCGGTTTAGTGCACATCGCTGGTCCGCATTGGCCCCGTGGCTGATGAGCGACCGGATCAATTTAGGTTGGTCGTGCGCCGCAGCGAGGCCGACGACACCGAGGCGGGAGTTGGGTGATCTTACGTGAATGTTCGCCGCGGCTTGAATAAGCGCAACGGCCGCCGATAAATTTCCGTGTACGACGGCGATCATGAGGGCAGTGTGCCCGAGGCGGTCGAGGGAGTTAACCTTGGCTCCGTGCCGGATCAAGTCATCCACAATGCGTGGGTTGCCAAACTGTGCAGCGAATTCGAGCACGTCCATGTTGTTCGATGCCGCAATTCGGGCATTGACGTCGGCACCGGATCTGATAAGCGCCGACACGACGCGAGGGTGCCCATTAGCGACCGCGAAAAGCAGAGGCGTGCGC
>JAKAZF010000048.1 GCA_021826605.1 Planctomycetota bacterium
GCTATTTTGAACGCCGCGGGTGGGACATCAGCGAGGTGGATCGCCTGGATGGGGAGCAGGCGGGCATCCGGCGCATTACGCTGCTGGTGAAGGGGCCGTATGCCACGGGGAATATGAATTGCGAAGTGGGTGTGCACCGTCTGGTGCGGATCAGCCCCTATGACGCCAACGCACGGCGGCACACCAGCTTTGCCAGCGTGGATGTTACACCGGTATTTGAAGGTGCGGACAAGGAGTTGGAAATCCCCGAAGCGGATATGGAAATTATCGCGTTTGTCCGGGCCAGCGGTCCAGGCGGACAAAACGTCAATAAGGTGGCTTCAGCCATCCGGATCACGCATAAGCCCACCGGCATTCAGGTGGTTTGTACCAGCGAAAGATCACAGGTGCAGAATCGATCCCTGGCGCTGGAAATCATGAAAGCCCGCATTAACAAACTCGAAGAAGCCAAACGGGACGCGGAATTGGCCCGGCTCTATGGCGAAAAGGGAGAAATTGCTTTTGGCTCGCAAATCCGCAGTTATGTTCTTGATGACCGCCGCGTGAAGGATCATCGCAACGGATATGAAGTATTCCAGCCGGACCGCGTGCTGGATGGCGAGGTGCAGCCATTTATTGATGCGCAGTTACGCCATCAGGCCCAGCAGCGGAAACTTCAGGCCGCGGCCGGGCGCAACGACGGTTAAACAGACGCGACAAAACGCCCGGGCTTCTATTGACATTTCGATTTTTAGCGAATCCCGCGGCAATGATACACGCCGCCGGGGGGCATGTTGAAGGCTACAAACTGAAAAGATACGTGTTCAAAAATTGATTTATAGAAATTCAGATAATACAGCGGCACTTCCGTAATATTACTGAAAATTCCGTCCGGACGGAGATATTTTTTTACTGCGGCAAACATAGAGTTTCGTACCGATCCCGGAAGACTGGGAGTACCCAGTCCGCTGACAAAACAATCCACGCCATGCTGTGCAATGCCCTGATCATTAAGAATGGAATCCAGATGGCTGACATCCGCCTGGAGAATCCGTACATTGGCGCTGGAAGGAAATCGATTATTAAGGACACGCACAAAATCCGGATCGCGTTCCAACGCCAGGAATTGGGTTCGTGCCTCCAGTCGCTTGACAATTTCCGCTGTAATCGGGCCGGTGCCGGCACCAAGTTCCACAATACATCGTGCGGAGCTGAAATTCGCCTGGCGAATGCCGGCTCTGGCCATAAACCGGCTCGATGGCCAAACCGACGCGATGCGTGTACCGTGGCGAAAAAATTTCTGCAAAAACAAAAGATTATGACTTATTTTCGCAGGCTCAACGGGTAGTGCCCGTGACGGCTGGTCATCGGAGGATCGGTAATTATCAGTAAGACCGTTCGATTCATTCACGTTGGCTACCCTATATGCAATGACAAAAAAACAAAAAGTCTGAAAAAAAGCCCGGCAGGGATCAACCTGCCGGGCCTTTGAATGACTATTTATGCGCCGAGAAATTTTTAATTATTTCCAGCCGGGACAGGCACGGTCTGCGGCGGATTTCCCATCATGTCCGGAGTCTGAGACGACGGCACCAGATGGGTTGAATTTCCCGATGGCGCAACCTGCTCAGATGCCGGTACATACGGATTGTACTTTAATTTTACCGGCAGAATAAAGATATCCACCCGTCGATTCAGCGGATTACCGCGATGGTGCGGGGCATTGGCTGCGATCGGATGGGTCTTGCCCCAGCCGGCAACCTGCATTCTGCGATCGATCACACCGTCACGCTTCAGGATAGACATAACCGATATCGCCCGATTCGTAGAAAGATACCAGTTGGTCGGGTTCATGCCCGAGTTGCGGTTTCGGCGAATTGGCACGTCATCGGTATTACCTACAATTCGGATTTCATTATCCGATATGCCGGACATATCAAGAATTTGTGCAAATTCACCCAACGCCCGTTTCGCGTCGGGGCGAACTTCCGTGCTGCCCAGTGCAAACAACAGATCGCTTTTAAATCGCAGCAGCCCCAGCTTCTTGTTGTATGCCAAAAGATTCGGATATTGTTCCGCCAGACGTTCTAAGGCGCTATTGACCGATTCGGGCAAGCGCGGTGCGCCGCCGGCCAAGGCCAGGAGACGATTATACTGACCGCGTAATTTGGCCAACCGTTCCTTGAGTGCCGCGATTTCACTTTGCAGTGCGGATGTGCCGCCCCCCTGCGTCTGCAGGAGTTGCTGATCTTCAGCTAATTTCTGTTTCAGGGATGAAATTTCTCCGCGAAGACGGAGCAATTCATTTTGATCTGCCGCCAACTGAGATTTGGCCTGATCAAAGGCGGTCTGCAAACGCTGATACTGGTCTTCCGAAACACACCCCGTCAAGCCCAGCAGCCCTGCGGTTAAACCCGCCAGGAGTGTGGTCGTCATTAATTTACGCTTCAAGGACTTATTCATAGGCTTTTTCTCCAGAGGCTTCCATTATTCGACACTTCACATCAACCCATAGTTTCAGCGAATGGGTTGAAATAGTAAAGGGCAAAAAAAATACATCGAGGGAATGGAAGACTCGCGGCGTTCATGCTGCCCGGGCCTCCATGCCCTTTCACTACACTTCGTAACGCTCCACGGCCGGATCCATTGCTGCGCCGGACCCAACTGAGGCACATACAATCAATCCGACGCCTTGCCGGCCAAATATCCAGCTCCGGCCAAGAGGGCCGCGATAACAACCAGAAACGCGATAAACATCCACACATTTTTGGCCAGGAACGGCACCCACGTGGGTATAAATCCCTGGAACGCGGCAGCCGCCGCCACCAGGGTCAGCGCCATAACAAATGCCGCTCCCAGCGCTAAGCCGCCAAAGAGACCCGACGAAGCATCCGGGGCTTCAAACATGGGGGCATACATGGGAGTGGGTGACGTTGCCATCACCGGAGAGGATGTTTTTTCCGCATTTGCCGCACCGGCAGCCACGGCAATGCCGGAATCCGAAGACGCCGGCGCACCGGAGGCCGTGGCACCGCCGGGCTGATCAAATATTCCCGAAGATGATCCAACCCCGGACTGACCGGCAACGGAATGATCACCGGGATAAATTTCTTCCAGCAGTTCGGCCCCCAAGCTGGTGTTATCACTTTCGCGCGTCAAATCCAGCAAGCCTGAGCCGCTGCCTACAGAATCCAATCCCGAGGGGGATATGGATTCATCCAACGGAGATGAAATTTGCGTTTGCGCGCTGGCATCCGTGGGTTTAACTTCGCTTTCATCAAATACTTTTACCGGCTTTTTACCAGGAGCGGGCGATTGCAGCGGAAGGCCAGTATCGGCTTTGCCCGGTGCTTTTCCAAAAGAAGATTGCCCAGATAATGAGCCACCCGCAAACGAACCCGCCGATGTGCCACCCGCTGTAGCGTCACTGGCATTCATAATCGGATTGCCGGTGCCGGATAACGGAGCCAGGTCGATCATGCCTTCCTCCAGCGATCCGCCCTGCAGATCACCGGCCAGGCGATCCACCTGATCGACCTTAAACATGATACGATTGCCGTCACGAAATTCGCGGAGTTTATTTTTCTCCACGAGTTCCTTGATTTTGTCCTCGGGCATATTCAGCTTAGCCGCTGTTTCTTCGGAACTGTAAAACATTTTCGCCATGAGCGACTCCTCATTATGACGCCGTCACCTGGTACTGCCTACCTAGTCTACCAGAAGGCAGAGCCTTTTCAATCGTTTTCATGAATCAGCGGATCAGCATCATAAAATTGCACGCTTTCCGCGATATTCCTTTAACGCTGCCCTAACGCCTTTCCTGCCGAAACCATCGCTTTTACCTGAGCCGGTGTCGGCGGCAAATTATTAAAATCCTTGAGTTTTAAATCCGCTCGGAAATCCCGGCTCGCCATCAACTGAATGCGCGATTGCGAACCGACAAATCGATATACGGCCATGACACCCGTCCGCGTGTTCACCAGCACCACGCCCCATCGCGCAGCGGATATCTGCGTCGGCACGATTCGGATGTTCTGCTGCACGGAAGCATTATGTGCAACGGTGGGTTTAACCAACGGAGCCGCCATGACCACATTACCCGCGTCCGCCGAATCTGATTTTACATGGCTCCAGACCAGCACGATAGCATTAACAGCAAGCCCGGCACCGATAAGCCACAAGGCTGAAGATAAGGAACCACGAAAATGAACTGATCTCTGATTCATTAACTATCCATAGTAAGCCAAGCCCCGCCGGTTCCGCAAGGGCAATCTTATTTTTTTTCACAATTTTTAATCCTCGCGCGCACGGGAATCCACCCCCGCGGATGATCAAGGCTGAAAGTCCAAACTGAATATTGCGTGTCCGTTTTATCCACGTCGGCGTAATCCGAGGTTCCGCAGCATCGGAAGGAATTAATATCCTGGGTGCATCGCAAGGGGGTTTAGCCCCGCTCATCCTGTGCTAAATAATATCCAGAGGCCGCAACGGCCGCCGCGAGATCCGCCAAGCTATCGCGGGGGAACACGGCCAACGCCCGCGCCAGGCCGACCGGGTCGCTGCGGAAGTTTGGCTGCTCACAAAGTAGCGCGGCAAACTCAATAAGCAGGGGGCGGCCCAGCGAAAAAACATCGTACGAATCCGGCGATTCGTTGGCGCGGATGATCTCTGGAGCGACGGATGCGAGGCTCGCCATGGCACGCCGCACGGCGAGGGCTGCAGGCGCGGAATAAGGTTTGAACGGGGGCAATTCCGCGAGGAATTCCAAATCCGGGCAGACTCTGCGGTTTCGCGCGGCGATTTTCTTGACCCAAAGCAGGGAAAATGGACCCCCGATTGCAATCAGTAGACCCAGAGAAATGCATGCGGGTATCAGTGCGGATCCCCAGGGCTTAATGGCTCGTAACCCAAACGGCGCGACCAGCATCGCCATCACTGCGACGAAAATAGCAAGCAAGATAAGTGTATTCCGGCCTCCGCGCCGGTCCCAGAGGGGAACAAACTCGCCGGATGAGACCAATCTCTCCCTGGTCAGCGAGTTTCCCAACTCACCGCGGGAATCAAGAAGCTTAATGACCTCCATCGGAAGTTCCTCGGGCAGTACTGCGGGGACGGATGCCGGTTCCGGGGTACCAGCCCAAGGCCGCAGTTTTGCGGATCGCAAGTCCAGTGTTCCCGACTCATCGGGCCACAACGCCAAGGCCTCCTCGCGACGCGGTCGGGTGGCCAACCAAAAGGGAAAGACCAACGGCTGGCCGAGAACGTAAGCAGCGTAGAAATACGACGCAGCCACCGCCGCAATCATCGGTAGCATCAGCAACCGCGACAGCGGCATGCCGGAAGCGTGTCCAATAGGGTGCTCCACGTAGCGATACCACCAGCCCCACAGGGCGAATACCCCCGCTGCTCCGGAGGCCACGATGGTAGCCGCCCAGATGCCAAGACAACCGACAAGCCTCGCTTTTTCAGGGCTGGATAAAGGGGGCCGCTCCAGAGCTGGCTCCGCCAACGGCTCCTTGCCTGCACAGCGCGCCGGAGGGCGGGGCTGGGCCCGGGGGGAGGGCGTTTCCTTCGGGGGTGGTGAAACACGGTTGATGACATGACCCGCAATAACAACATCGAGCACGACAATTAACGTGATTATACAATATTCTGCTGGTGGCGCATGCGGGTTCCCGTTCGCGATTGCCAAGATGAATGATTCAAGGCCAAACGCAAAAAACGCCCATACGAGATACCCGAATCTTTCCATGGTCGAAGGTCCTTAAGTAATGCCGCGCGGCTTGTCCGCCGACGACGTATCTCCCTTGGACTGCACGAATTATCCATCCGATCCCGGACAGTATTTTCCATATTTTACGGCGGCTTGGAACATTCCGGCGCAGCCCCGGCGATTATCCAATGGGGTCTTTCGACTCGTGCCGCAGTTTGCCCGCCTACAAAAAGCTTCCTCCCGCATAAAACATCCTGGCCCGCAGGAGTTTACCTTTTCGCCAATACCCTGTCACGCTATGCTAAGCAATAATGAACACCACGGAACCAACATCTTCGGCATCATCGGACAGTGCACATGTCATTCATGTTCTGCCTGATGCGCTGATCAATAAAATCGCTGCCGGAGAAGTTGTTGAGCGGCCCGCCAGCGTGGTGAAAGAGCTTCTGGATAACGCGGTGGACGCCGGGGCCAAACGATTATCGATAACCATTGAAAATGGCGGTCGCACGCTGATCCGCGTGACGGATGACGGTTTGGGGATCGCTCCAGATCAGGTGGGGTTGGCGCTGGCCCGGCACGCCACAAGTAAAATTCAGACCATGGATGATTTATTTGCGATTCAGACCATGGGGTTTCGCGGTGAAGCTTTGGCTTCCATCGCGGGGGTCAGTCATACCACGGTTATTACCCGCCGGGCGCAGGATGATCAGGCGGTGCGGGTGGTGGCGCAGGAAAGCGTTTTGGATTCGCCGATACCCTGCGCCGCCCCGGTAGGCACCACCATTGAAGTGCGGGATTTGTTTTATTGCGTGCCGGCCCGGCGCAAATTTTTGCGTGGGGATTCTACAGAGTTCGGCCATATTTCCGAAACCGTGTTGCGTACCGCCTTGGCGCACCCGGAAATCACATTTACTCTAAGCCATAATGGTCGAAGCACTTTAAATCTGCCTGCCACCAATGATCCGCAGGTTCGCGTGATTGCTGCCTTAAATAAGGAATTACAGGGCCAGCTTTTGGCCTTGGACCATAGCGAAACCGGCATCCGGGTGGAAGGGTTTGTTGGAAAACCTGCCACGGCACGGGCCACGACGCATTATCAGTATCTGTTTCTCAACGGTCGGTATATTCGGGATCGCTCGATTTTTCATGCCGTGAAGGAATCTTTCCGCGGTCTGATTGAACCGCAGGCTCAGCCGGTGGCGGTCATATTTTTGCACATGCCTCCTGCGGCCTTTGATGTGAACGTGCATCCGCAGAAAATTGAAGTGCGCTTTCGCGAGCCGAATCTGCCCTACCGTGCCGTCCTGGCGGCCATTCGCCAGCGCCTGTTGGGTTCGGATCTGACGCCGCCCATGCGCTTGACCGCCCCGCCAAGCGCCGAAAAAGCGGAACAATTCATGGCTCATCAGACGCAGGAGCGCAGAGAGGTGATTGCCGAATTTTTCCGCGATCCGCAACCGCTGCAGCAATCGTTGGATTTGCCTGTAACACCGGCTCCCCAAACCGCGGGCCATACTGCCGCAACTGACTTTAATATGCCGGACACTGCCCTGCATGGGAAACCTGATACTGCGATGCCATCCAGCGCAGCACAGCCATCGGCGGTCGCTGGTGCAGTGTTCCCCGGAGCAGCGCCTGTGGGGCTTACCGCCGGCGGACCCAAATTCATGCAGTTCCACAATAGTTTTATCGTGGTGGAAGATGGCGATGGTCTGCTGGTGATCGACCAGCACGCCCTGCATGAACGGGTGATTTACGAAAGCCTCCTGGCGCGGGTGCGGGCTGGAACCATTTCGGGCCAGCGGCTGCTGCTGCCTGTGGTCGTCTCCGTCAGCCCGCGGCAACTTGCGGGGCTGGAACGCGTGCGACCACTGTTGGCGTCATTGGGAATTGAAATAACCCAGTTTGACGCTTCAAGCGTAGCCGTGCAAAGTCTGCCGAGTCTGCTGTCCCGGCTCAATACCATGGATTTTATCAAAGGAGTTCTTGATAAAGTCGCTGAGGAATCGGCGCGGATTACCGATGAGGAATTGCTGCACGAGGTGCTGGATATGGCCGCGTGCAAAGCGGCGGTGAAGGCCGGGGACCCGTTGGCCAATCAGGAAATTGCTGCGTTACTGGCACGCCGAATGGAGGTGCAACGATCCAGTAATTGCCCACATGGCCGCCCCACCACCATTCGCCTGGACCGCCGTGATCTGGAAAAGCAGTTTAAGCGACGATAGTGTCATGGAGTGAGTCGTGAAAGAAACAATCTCGGATATGGATCGAATTATGCTTCTCATACAAGAGGGGGAGGGACTTTCAGTCGAATTCAAAGAGCGTTACACACCTCGCATCGACGAGGATATTGTTGCGTTCTCCAATGCGCGTGGAGGAACACTTCTGCTTGGCGTCAGGGATGACAATACCATCCTAGGCGAGCATCTGACCAACGACCTGAAAGCACGAATCAATAGCTTGTCAAGAAATTGCAACCCTGGCATTTCCATTGAAGCAAAGCAAATCGGAAAAATTGTGGCCATTACCGTACCGGAGGGTTCGGAGAAACCATATGCATGCAGTGCCGGATACTACCGCAGGTTAAACGGGTCCACACAAAAGATGAGCCATGCCGAATTGCGGTCGATGTTCACGGATAATGCCCCGATTTTATTTGAGGAAAGAATCGCAAATGGCCTAACCTTTGATGACGTTTCCCGGGCGAAAGTGCGCAATTTCCTCAAGGAAGCCGAACTGCGCATTGGCAACACCGGCGTGCCTGATTTCCTGCGCAGCCTTGGTGCCGCACATGGAACTTCCATCAACAACGCCGGCGTTCTCTTTTTTGCCACGGATGTGTATCGACATTTGCGTCAGGCGCAACTGACTCTCCTCGCATTTAAAGGAATCACAAAAGATCTTATTTATGACCGTCGAGATGTGCGTGATGACCTCTTGACGCAATTCAACGAGGCCATGGCATTTATCCGCAAGCATCTAAATGTCCGAAGCGAAATTCAAGGAGTCAACCGGGAGGATATTTATGAGATTCCCATTGAGGTCCTGCGCGAAGCGATCGTGAACGCGCTGATGCACCGGGACTACAACATCACCGGCACACAGGTCAGCGTCGATATTTACGACGACCGGGTAGAGATTACCAATCCCGGCAGCCTTCCAAAAGGGCTGTCGCCCCGCAACCTCGGCAAGGTCTCAATTCGGCGCAATGAAATATTATCCGACCTTTTTTTTCGCCTGCACAAAGTCGAGCGCGTAGGCATGGGTATCCAGAAAATGAAGAAATCCATGCGCACAGCGGGGCTGCGCGCACCGGAATTCCAGCCCAGTGAGTTTTTTACTGCGGTATTTCATCGACCCGCCAATTTTGCATTGAAATCTTCGAAAGCTGATGTGACCGTGAACGCGGCACCGAACGCGAAAGCGCGTTCGGAGATAAGTTCGGAGATAAGTTCGGAGATAAGTTCGGAGACAAGTTCGGAGAAACTTCTGTTACTTCTGACCGACAGAAACACGACCAGTGCTCGTGAAGCTGCCGCAATATTGGGCTTATCCCCGCGGGCTGTGGAGAAGCGCCTGGCGATATTAAAAGCCCACGGAAGGCTTAAAAGAATTGGCCCGGACAAAGGCGGGCGTTGGGTGGTGATAAAATGACCGGTAGAAAAAGGAATTTCTGAATCACATTGCCCTGCCGGGAAAAAGCGATCCGTCAACCAAACGCAATCACCAAGTTCATAAACCCACGGGGAATCACTTATTATGGCTTTCATGGGTAATCTAACAGCAGTAAGTTCGCCGCTTCACTTAATTCCCTATCCGAAGCAATGTGAACTCGCGAATGGCGAGCTTTATTTTGGAGCAGCCCCGCCGCGGATTCTGACGCCATCAGACGATCCCGCCGTGCGCGATGCACTGGCGGAAGTAGTCGCTCTGATTACCACAAGCCCACTCTTCATTCCCGCCGAACAACCGACAACGATTCCCATAATCCTGCTCGCATTTAACCCCGCCATAGCCCATCCTCAAGGCTATGAATTGCACATTTCCCGTACTACTGCGGCAGTTCAGGCAAAAACGAATATTGGCCTGTTTTATGGTCTGCAAACCCTCATTCAGATCGCCCGTCAATATGGCCGAGCGTGGCCATGCCTGCACATTACGGATGCTCCGGATTACGTCCGGCGCGGTTTTTATCATGACGTGTCGCGCGGGAAAGTGCCCACGCGCCACACGCTGTTATGGATGGTCAAACAGTTAGCGGCACTGAAAATCAATGAGTTTCAACTGTACGTTGAAAATGTCTTTGAGTTTCCCGGCCACGCTGATATGTATGCTTCCACCACGCCTCTAACGGCGGATGATATACACGCGGTTGATGCGCTGTGCCGCAGATACCATATTGATTTTGTGCCTTCGCTGACTTCGTTGGGCCATTTTGACAAAATTCTCCGCCTTCCCC
>JAKAZF010000049.1 GCA_021826605.1 Planctomycetota bacterium
AACTGCAGTTAACAGCGGACGATTCCGCAGCATTTATTGGCTGCCAGTTAATTCTTTGCGCTGTGCCAACGCAATTTATCCGCGCGACACTTAAGCGACTGGCGAGACACATTCCTGCGGGAATTCCAGTTATAAGCTTAGCTAAGGGAATTGAAAATACCACGCTGCTGCGGCCGACGGAGATTATTGAACAGGTATGGGGGCCGCGGCCAACCGTTGCGATAGCCGGGCCGGCGATAGCGGGAGAAATTGCCTCCGGGCTTCCCGCATCCATCGTTGCCGCCACGACTGATGCAACTTTGGCTCAACGAACGCAAGATATTTTAAGCGCCCCCAATCTTCGGATTTACACCAACGATGATGTTATTGGCGTGGAACTGGCCGGGGCGACGAAAAATATTATCGCCGTGGCGGCGGGGATTTTGGATGGAATCCATGCAGGGATAAATGCCAAAGCATCCTTATTGACGCGGGGGCTGGTAGAAATATCCCGCCTCGGCGCGGCCATGGGTGCCAAACCTTTGACCTTCAGCGGCCTGGCGGGACTTGGCGATCTGGCGACAACGTGTTTTTCTCCCGGCAGCCGCAACCGCAGTTTCGGGCAATTTATCGGGCAGGGATTTTCCAGCGCGCAAGCCATGGAAAAATTGACCGGCATTGCCGAGGGCGTGGCCACCACGCAAAGCGTCGTTGAACTGGCGCGAAAATATGAGGTAGACATGCCAATCACCCGCTGCCTGCACGCGGTACTATTTGAAGGGAAAAAGCCGGCTGAGGGCATCGCAGAACTGATGAGCCGGAGGCAGTGCAATGAATTGCAACCAGCCGCCGCGTCAACATCATCCGGCAATGGGTGCACATGAAAATCGCTTCTCTTTTATCGGCCGGGACGGAAATTGTCTGCGCGCTCAACGGCGGTGAGAACCTTGTGGGACGTTCACATGAATGCGACTATCCGCCGACGGTAACGGCGCTGCCGGTTATTACCCGCCCGACGTTTGATATCACTATGTGCAGCCGGGACATTGACTCTGCGGTACGCCGCCACCTGGCATCGGGCGAACCGCTGTATCACGTTAATATTGAACTCTTGGAATCACTGGATCCGGATGTGATTATCACGCAGTCACACTGCGTGCTCTGCGCCGCTGCGGACCATGACCTGGCGCAGCATTGTCAGAGATTGCACGGCGAGATTGTTTCATTAAAAGCTGGAACGCTGGCCGGAATTCAGCGCGACATACTGCGCGTTGGTGATGCGATTGGCAAAACAACTGAAGCCCGGCGCTACGTTGAAAGTGATCTGCAACGCCGGGAGAAAATTGCCCAAAGCGTTGCGGGGCGAGACAGACCCAGTGTGGTCGTGCTGGAATGGGTTGATCCGCTGTTTGCCATGGGCAACTGGGGCCCGGAGATGGTGGAACTCGCCGGCGGCGTGTGTCTTCTGGGTAACAGCGGCCAGCATTCTTCGGCCATTGACGCCCACCGGCTGTTGGAAGCTGACCCGGATATCATCATCATTGCTCCATGCGGTTTTGATATTCAAAGAGCACGCCGGGAAGCGGCAGTGCTGGAGCTTATCTCCGGGTGGAGGTCGTTAAAAGCTGTGCGCGATGGCAAACTATTTCTGGCGGACGGAAACCGATATTTTAACCGTTCCGGGACAAGCATTACCGACAGCATTGAAATTCTCGCACAGATCTTGCACGGTTTGGGAAAACCCGCGAATTCCGCAATCTGGCAGGCGGCATGATCGGGCGGTCAACTTACCCTTGACTTTAGGGGCAAATCTCTGGATGATTACGGGTCTGGACTTCGGGCGAAGCGGAGCAGTCCTTTACTGTCTGCCGGCGAAGCTTTTCCGGGTTGTTCGGGCTTGTAGCTCAGTTGGTTAGAGCGCGTCACTGATAATGACGAGGTCAATGGTTCGAATCCATTCAGGCCCATCATGTTGATATGTAACTGATTGCATGTGTTCGCAGATTCTTGCAAATCACCTCGATTTATGAGGTCTTGGTGTTTAACAACCATCGGAAACGAATCATGGGATGTTGATTATTTTTGACTTTAACGCCCTGCGGACTATCATACGAGCCTCATAATAACGTTGCCTGCAAAAAGGGTTAGCGATGTCACGTTATCAGATCACGGCGGGACGTATCCGGTGGTGGCTGTTGGCAGGGGTGATATGCTGCTGGCTGGCGGCCATGTACTGGGTGTTTGCTCCGCTTCCCTCGAACCGGCTCACTGACTTGGCTAAACCGGGCGGCTTGACCCTCGGGCGATGGGGGTTGGAAGGCGTCATGGGACTTTTCGCAGAGCATCAGTCTACGTATTTTTTCTCCGCCACGATTGTGGCCGGATTTTTTCTTTTAAGCCAGTGGCTTTTTCTGTGCCCGCGTCATGGCTGGCGGATCCGCATACATGACAACGCCCGGCCACTACGGCTATCAGTGATGGTTGCAGCGCTCATGGCGGCGCTTTTAAGCGTGGGGTTTCTGGCCACTCTGGCGGAGCTGATCGGCGTATGGGATAAATTGACAACAGCGTACAATCACGGCACGCAAAACGGCATGACATTTCGCAGTTGGCCGGTACTGCTGGTTCTGTCCGCATTGTGGGCCCTTTGGGCGGTGATATTTTTTCTCTACTGGCGAGCGGGCAGTCGCGGGACACAGTTGGAACGCACCTTGCGGGTCCTGTTTGCCGGAAGCATTCTGGAACTGCTGGTAAGCGCCCCCGTGCATGTGATGATTCTGCGGTCCAAAAGCAAGGGAGAATGTTATTGCGAAACCGGCTCCTATACCGGATTGGTACTCGGTGGTACGGTGCTGCTCTGGACCTTCGGGCCTGGAATTGTGCTGCTGTTTTTGCATGAAGCCGCCCGCCGAGGCCCATTGCTGCGTAGCCTTCCACCAAACGGCCAAGGCCCAGGCACCGGAAATTACGCGCCATGATCACGAGATTCTTGATGTTGGCAACGCAAGGGAATTGCATGAAAAGTTTGCGCCCGCACCCGGCTATCCGATCCAACGTGTGGGCCCTACGACGGCGAATTGTCCGGCCAAATGCCGCCAGTTGGCGACACACCGGCCGGCGCGTATTTACCAGGTGACACAACCGGTATTTTGAAGCTTTGCCACGATTTGTCCGGCAAGTTCACACGCATCATTAAAGTGGGCGGGAATCGTCGTGCAAGCAGCGGCACCGGCAACTTCTTCCGGGCGATAACGAATCGTGTCGCGTTCCGCTCGCACTTTTTGGATATGCTCCGGCTCCGCGCCGCTACTTGCAAGGAGGCCAATGATATGCTCGCGCCATCGCTCATCTTCCTGGCGGTTTGACGGCCAAGTATCGTAGTGGGCCAGCGGCAAGCCGGTGGCGTCGAAAACAGCGAGCACGAATGTGGCGCAAGTCAGGCCGTAGCCGCCAGGTTGATTAATAAATTTCCCCGTTTGCTTATCAAGACTATCACTTGCCGGACTGAATGCGTACGGAATCCCATTCGGATTCTCTTTAAGAATCATCCGGCAGAATGCTGCCACTTGTCGAGAACGTGGCCTTGGTATCGGCGGCTTAACCCATGCGTAAGTGCTTTCTGGAGGCTCGGATTTTAATTTATAATGCCATGCAAGATGCAGCATCCGAACTATCGTACCTGATTGGTCCTTGTACAAAATCCCGATATGGCGCTGTTCGGTGTCTGCCCCCAACTGCGTGATGGCCAGTGCCGCAAAATCTATTTGCTCAAACGGCCGTTCATGCGAGGTAAAAACGCGGTCCATGGCTGCCTGGTTCAATTTTCCAACCCCGTCAAGAGTCCATCCTCCCATTCATTAAGGCCCTTGATGGCCGCTTCAGATTTCTGGAAAAAAGTACCGCGGGAAGGCAATTTCGTCTTGGCAGGCAAAGTGGATGTCAACAACCCCAACATAAGGTCGACCGACAGCGACATCGGTTCCGTGGTTTCCAATACTGAATTAACTTCGTTGAAACGCCCGCGGGAAAGTTTACCGTTGACGTTTTCATATATCAGATCCAGGGCTGCATCGGTATGCCCGGAATGGTCCAGTCGCCTCGCCCGGTCGAGAAAACCCTCGGCGCTGTGCCTCTCTTCTTGCGCTGGAACGGACCACCCTCTGACGGGGCCGGGGAAGTAATCGGTTTCGCTGAAAACAGAGAACTGCAACCAACTGCGGCCAGATAAGTTATCTTCCCCTATCAGAAAACAAAGTACATCTGTCTTGATATCGTTTGGCAGCCTCGTAAGCTCGGGCCAGCGAAATTCCGTGTAAACCCGCGTGCCGGCTAGATAGGACTCGCGATAGGATTTCGCGCCTGCTTGTTGAATACGTCCAATGTTTGGCTGGACCTCGCCACGCAATCGGTTGTTGAAACTTCTTTGGTAAAGCTGCTTTCCGCTTAGTTCTTCGTCAGAGTTATACACCAGAGCATTCTTATTCATATTAGTCTGCTCCTGGAATTAAAGTCTCTAAATTCGCCTTCTTTTTCAACTGCGTCTGGGTTGTCCTGGATTTTGTCAGCGCCCGTTCGCACTGCCTAATCAGGGCCTTAAGGTCTCGTTCATCCAATGCCACACTTAGTCCGTGTTCGCCCTCCACATCATCATATCGAAGCAGTAATTTATGAGAGATCGTCGTACCTTGAATTTCGCTGGCATCTTTGTTGAATAGCGGCCTTATGTCGGTAATGACATGCGAGCTCTGCAGCAAATGTGAGTGCTGGTATGACAGGTCCAAAGCCTTGGCGGTGAGGTGGACAATCGGCAGATCAAATAATTCCTGAAAGATCTCTGAGGCATTCTCCCATTGCCCAATCTGTGATTCATCCCAACCGGAATCGCAACGTATACCGGCGGTGATGCCCGATATAATATCCCCTGAATCTAAATCCAGTTGTCGGCGCATGCCGTGGAGTGATAACAACTGCCTTAGTAGCACACCGGCGGCCACGGGGTCTCCGCCGAGGGCATGATCCATTAATTTCTGCAGCTCTTTGGGATGAATCGGTGCAACAGATCTTCCTCCGACTTCTGCAACGACCTGTTTCAACTTTTCCGCGCCGATGTCCCGAATACACTGCAGGTCCTGCAGGTTTTGCCTATTCAATTTCATTTGCGGCGTCATGGTGTTTGCCTTTCCCGTTACTAATTTACCTCAACCGGTCGGGCAGGGCTAGCGGAGAGGAGAAACGAGTTTATTGCCATCGGCGAAATTCTATATGTACAACCGAGTTATCGGCCGCCACCCCACCCTTAAATTTTACACAGTTAGCAACCCTTTTCCACTCTTACACCTGTTATTCGTGCTAGCGACACAATGCGCCCCACTCGCAGGCCTTTTTGTTTTACGCCAGCCGCTGCTACTTCGCCATGCGCCGCAGTACGGTGTGCAGGATTCCGCCGTTGCGGAAGTATTCGACTTCCACGGGGGTATCAATGCGGCAGGTGGCGCTGAATTCAATTTTTCCGCCATCCTCTTTTACGGCTATTACTTTTACGTCCTGCCGCGGGGCCAGAGCATCGCTCAGCTGGATTTGAAAAGTCTCTTTGCCGGTCAGGCCGCAGCTTGCGGCGGTTTCGCCTTTTTTAAATGTCAGGGGCAACACGCCCATCCCGACTAAATTGCTGCGATGAATGCGTTCAAAGGATTCCGCAATCACCGCCCGCACGCCCAGTAGGAACGTTCCCTTGGCCGCCCAGTCCCGGCTGGAGCCCATGCCGTAATCTTTACCGGCCAGAACAATCAGGGGTACACCGGCCTGCTTGTAATGTGTGCTGGCATCAAAAATCGGTTTGACTTTTCCATCCAGCAGATCGGTGGTGACACCGCCTTCGGTTCCGGGCGCGAGTTTATTTTTCACCCGGATATTGGCAAATGTGCCGCGGGTCATCACGCGGTCATTGCCCCGGCGAGCGCCGTAACTGTTGAACATTTTGGCTTCAACATCGTTTTCCAAAAGGAATTTTCCGGCCGGGCTATCTTTCTTAATGGAGCCTGCCGGGCTGATGTGGTCGGTGGTAATGGAATCACCCAGAACCGCCAGACATCGCGCCGCATGAATCGGCTTGATGGGTTCAACAGTCGGGCCAATGCCGACAAAAAACGGCGGCTCCTGAATATACGTGCTCTTCGGATTCCATTCAAACTGATCGCCCGTACTGGTTTCAATGGCTTTCCATTCCTCGGAACCGGCAAATACATTGGCGTATTCATGATTGAACTGGGAACTTAATACCGACTTGGCGACGGCATCGGCGGTTTCTTTCTGGCTGGGCCAGATTTCACGCAGGTACACGGGTTTGCCGGATTTATCCACACCAATCGGATCTTTATTCAAATCAATATCCACCGTGCCGGCCAAGGCGTAGGCTACTACTAGCGGCGGAGAAGCCAGATAATTGGCCTTCACATCGGGGCTGATGCGACCTTCAAAATTCCGGTTTCCCGACAGCACCGCCGCCGCGACCAGATCATGGGCGTTGATGGCCTTGCTGATCGATTCCGGCAGCGGGCCGGAATTTCCGATACACGTCGTGCATCCGAAGCCCACAAGATAAAAACCGCAGGATTCCAATGCTTCCACCAGGCCTGCGGCTTTCAAATATTCCATGACTACCTTGGAGCCGGGGGCCAGAGATGTCTTTACCCAGGGCTTGCGCGTTAAGCCCCGCGCGGCGGCCTTTTGCGCCACCAGCCCGGCCGCCACCATCACACTGGGGTTGCTGGTATTGGTGCAACTGGTAATAGCTGCGATGACTACAGCACCATGTTTGAGTTTGAAATTTTTTCCGTCATATTCAACCGGCACGCCGTCCAAACCAGGATCAGCTTTTGCCGGTGCCTGGGCCAGTGCTAAATTTCCGCCTTCATCCTGCCAGCTTTCCATGTTGGAGCCGCGGGTCGCGCCATTCTTGCCGTACGTTACGGATAAGTCCTGCCGCCATTGTGATTGCATGGCGGTCAAGGCGATACGATCCTGCGGGCGTCGCGGTCCGGCAAGCGAGGGTTCCACACTGTTTAAGTCCAGTTCCAAGGTGCTGGAATAGATAATTTCATTGCTTTCATCCCGCCACAGGCCTTGGATTTTGGCGTATTGCTCAACAGTTTTAATGAGATTTTCATCGCGGCTGGACAACCGCATATATGTTAAGGTCTGCTCATCAATTGGGAAATAGCCGATAGTGGCTCCATATTCCGGAGCCATATTGGCAATGGTGGCGCGGTTGGCCACGGGCATATCGGCCAGGCCGGGGCCGTAAAATTCAACAAATTTTTCCACCACGCCGTGCTCGCGCAACATTTGTGTAATGGTAAGAACCAGATCTGTGGCAGTACATCCGTCCCGGAGTTTACCGACCAGCTTAAAGCCCACCACTTCCGGCAGCAGCATGTAAATGGGTTGCCCCAGCATGACCGCTTCCGCTTCAATACCGCCAACGCCCCATCCCACTACGCCCAGGCCGTTAATCATCGTTGTGTGGGAATCGGTTCCCACCAGAGAATCTGGATAGAGCACCGCATCTTTTTCCCAGACAACCTTGGCCAGGTATTCCAGATTGACCTGATGCACAATACCCGTTGCCGGCGGCACCACGCGGAAATTATTAAACGCCTGCTGTCCCCATTTGAGGAATTGATAGCGCTCCTGATTGCGTTCAAACTCCAGTTCACTGTTAATCTGCAGCGCCGCGCCACTGGCAAACGCATCCACCTGCACGCTATGGTCGATGACCAGATCGCAGGGCACCAGCGGATTAACTTTTTTCGGATCACCGCCGAGGCGCTTCATCGCCGCCCGCATGGCCGCCAGATCTACCACAGCCGGCACGCCGGTGAAATCCTGCAATACAACGCGCCCCGGCATGAATGGTATTTCAGCCGATCCGGTGTTTTTTGCGTCATATCGCAACACCGCTTCCACATCTCTGGTCGTTACCAGGTGGCCGTCACAATTTCGCAGGCAAGCTTCCAGCAGCACTTTAATGCTATAGGGAAGATGCTTTACCGAAGCAATTTTATTCAAGGCATCCAGACGATAAATCGTCTTTTTGCCCAGGGGTGTGTCGATGACGCTTTGTGCAGAAAAGGGGTTATGAGTGGCAGGGGAAGACATTTATAAACTCGCTTTCGTAGCAAATCCAACAATTCCAAGGGAATCATTTTATCGCGCCGGAACCGAGTTGGCACGTGTCAACGGGTTATTTTACCGCCAATGGCCGCGCACCCAGACATAGCGGCCCCAGTAGGGGCGCCAGACCCAGTGGCCGGGAACCCACTGCTCGCGAGGCCCGTCGCCTGCAACAACAACCCCGGCGATCGGCGGCCCTGGCCGGGCGACGATAACGGTGCGCGTAGCGCAACCGGTCAACGCGGTAACACTCAGGAAACCTGCGACTGCAATTTTTACGGCCGATATTTTCATGACAGTAACTCCGTTCACAGGAAAGCTTCAGGCCTTCCTGTTGGAGTTACACGCACCATGCGGCATAAAGTGTCAGAAAATCTTGAAACCGCAGTTTTAAGGGGCCTGTCCGATGGTTTATCGGCCGGCCTTCAATTGGCGTTCGGCTTCGGCCCAGTCCGAGGTCGCATCGCCGGGGCCAAATCCGCGTTTCAGGTAAATCTGATAAGCGCGTTCCGCAACCTGTTCATACGTCACGGGGACCTTCACGGCGGAAGCGGTTCCCTTGGCTGCCAATGTACCGCTGCCCTTGGATTCTGATCGAGCAATCGGGGCCGGGGGTGCGACCGGAACGGGTGCTTTAGCGGGAGCAGCAGCGGATGGTTTTTTTTTGCCAATAGCCATAATATAAACTCCTGTAATGGCGGCCTGAACAAAGCAAGCCAAAAAAATATTTCGCCGCCCATGACCGTCATAGGCACGAACATTTGAGAACTTATACGCTGGTGTAAGCCCTCAATAAGTCTCAATTTCCCCCTGACGTCAGCCGGCCGGTTTACAGCCCTCTCAAAACCGAAAAATAATAATTTCCGGCTGAGGCTTTACTAACCGCAGTATCCGTTGTATGAATTTATAGGGCGTAAGTCAAGCGACTTGCCACGGATGGCCGATAAACATCAGGAAGCTGTCGGCAACCGGTCGATAACGGCTACGCGGGTTTTCAGGGCCGCTTTGGTTAGAGGACCAATAAAAACGGCCTGTTTCGTGATGTTTTGAGGCGATAGAGGCGGTGGAAGTTGGCACGCACCAGGGTGCGTGTTGCTGTGGAATATTCCGGGATTTATGGAGAAATCAGAAGATTTCAATCCTGGTGGGAACGTTACTGATATTCTTCCGGCGCAGCAATAGCAAAAGGGAAACAACCTATGGCGCGGGCACCAAAATTCGGACGCACGTTTTCGCGCCGCCCGGCTTTTTCGTTTCGTCCGCGAACCAGGTTCAAGCTTCCCAAAAGATCGGCACCGCTTTTTTCAAAAACGCCCGGCACGCCAACGCGCACGATCGCCAGCGGAACCTGGCTTAGTGTGGTACTCTCCGTGCTGGTGCATGTGCTGCTGCTGTTTACATTTGTCCTGGCAATTCGCCTGTTGATCAAAATTCCGCCCCCCCCGCCGCTGCCGCTGATTGTTCCCCAATCTTTTTTATCGGGCAACCAGCTTTCGCATCCGGATAAGGTAACGGCGGCACCTACGCGGGCATCCGCTCTCAAGCGTTTTCTTTCCACGCGTAACGCCAGCAATTCCGTATCACCGACAGCGCTGAACGCCATGCTCAACGGCACCGCCACCAATGAACATCTTTATGCCATAAGTTTAGGAAAAGGCGGTGAACTGGCCTCCAACAACGGCTCCATGGGAGCCATGGGCGTCCCGGGAAAAACCATCGGCGGGATGCCGGCCGTATCTTTCTTCGGCGTACAAACCCGCGCCAAGCGGGTGGTTTTCCTGGTGGATCACGGAGGGCGAATGGTCGGGCATCTTTATCTGCTGCGGCGGGAAGTTCAGCGATCCATCCGGCATTTACTGCCCTTCCAGAGATTTGCGGTAATTAAAATTTCCGCCACCTATAAAATTTTAGGCCCCGACAAGCTTCTGCGGGCTTCGCCGGCCAACCGCGCCAAGGTACTGCCGCTGGT
>JAKAZF010000050.1 GCA_021826605.1 Planctomycetota bacterium
GTATTTCTCTTATTCGCCAACGCCCAAGGCCCGATCGCACCGCACAGCTATCAAATAATAAAGGCCGCCCGTTGTGGCAGCCTTTATGAAAGGAGCATTTCCATGAAGTCATGGAAACTTATGGTTCGTCGCTGACGTTGGTTACCTGTTTAATCTGATAAGGGTTGTCGGCCGTTTTCCGCGAAGGTGCCTGAATGGCTGGTTTCTCCAGCGGCGGTTCTTCATTGGCCGCTTTATTGAGTTCCTCGCGGGTTTCGGTAAGACCCTTTTTGAATTCGAATATGGAACGCCCCAGGCTCTTGGCAACGCCCGGCAGCCGATTTCCAAAGAATATCAACGCAATAGCCAGAACAATTAAAAGATCCGGCCCGTCGAAAAGATTTCCAAAACCCAACGCCAATGGTAATGTCTCAAAAGGCCCTGACATGGTTTATCACCTCGCAAAAAAGACGGCTGGTGGGCCTGCTTGTTTCCGCCAGCATGACCCATACAGAAGCATTATACGTAAATCTACGTCTGATTCCAAATCGTTGGACGCAAGGTCGCCGCCGGATGGCCAATTATTGCCGTAAACGGCTGATATTAACCGCCTTTTAGACGCTATTGCACCTCTTTGCCGACGGTTGATCCTTTAGCCGATTCGCTGACGGAAGAGTCGTTCACATCCTCGGCGGAGTAACAGACCGCAAAAAGCTCGGCGCGGCTTGACACGCCGAAGCGGCGATACAAACGTCGGATATACGAGTGGACGGTGTGAACACTTAATCCCAATTCCTGGGCGAGTTGCTTTTCGCCTTCGCCGGAAAGTAACCCATCAAGAATTTGTCGTTGGCGATTAGGCAGGCCTTCATGCAATTTCGTTTTCTGCCCGGTGTCCAGATTGGCATGCAGAAGTTGATGGCGCAATTCATTGTGCAGAAATCGAACCAGGACCGCCGGTTCGTTCGAAGCTGATTCAATCAGGTCGGAATAAAGCAGATAGGTAATACCCCGCAAGGCCAGGGGCGGCGGCAGGGCGTCATGGAAATTAAGTTCAATGACCGCTGGTTTTTCCCGGGAGTTCCCGAATACCGCATCATCGGCACTCCATTTACTCTGGGCGTTATTGTCTATTGCGCTGCCGTCGCGCCGGGATATTTTAATTTTTTCCCAGGTGGGATGAGTCCGCAAGAGTTTTGGAATCGCGGTGGTGTTCGGGGCCCGCGCGGGTTTGGCAAAGCAAACTTCCGGAAGGACCGGCAGGGGTGTTATTTCATCAGGTTTGGCTGCGTGCTGCTCGCAGTAAAAAATTGCGACCACATACATATTTAAAATATTGGCCAATCCTTCAGCCAGGGTGGTGCGCCATAGTGCCGGCAGGACTGTCAAGCGGCGCAATTGTGCCATTAAGCGCAATAAATCGCGTACTTCGGACAATCGCAGCGTTTGAGGATCGATCACAACGCACCTTTCATTCAAGCCCGGTCTATTAGGTTACACATCGCTTATTATCGCCGAAAATCGCCCGGGATGTCAGGTTGTCGCCGAATATCTGGTGTCACCTGTTTAGGCGTCTTGAAATGGTAAATGGCACGATTATACTTAAGGACATGAGGTGAGAGTGCTCATCTTGAACTGTTTTTTTCGTTAATGCGTATATTTTTGAAGGAGAAGTATCATGCACCAGGCACACACTAGCCCGACGACAGGCTTTTCACGCCAGAATTACCGGTCCAAGGGCCTGCTCATGGCCATGGCGACAGCCGCTGCGTTCTCGACGGCCGCAGCAACTCATGCGGCCGTGACGGATGTCGGGGAATATGACGTCGGTAAAACCGCGACATATTTGCAAACGGGCGATGTGACACCGTCGCTTAGCACTTCCAATGCCTACAAGTTTTCATCACAGATTTCCTACGGAGCAACGGGATCGGTACTGGCAAGCTCAACATTAGCAGTGCCGGCTGGTGCGACCGGAACCGTCACGTATGCCGCCAACGGCGGTAACACCCGTTTAAAGTATTCGCAGTTTTACGCAACCGCGGCCGACCTCAATGCCGCGTTCCCGGATGGCAACTACACATTCACCATTAATACCAGCACGCCCAATACCTACAATTCAACATTAGCGCTTAGCGGCGTGACCTATCCGACAGATATCGGAACGATCAGTAATACGAACTGGTCGGGCGGTGAACTGGTTATTGACCCCACCCAAAGTTACACGTTTACATGGAATGCCTCGAATGACCTGCATTTGGACTTCGGTCTGAATAATACCACTATTAACGAAAACATTATTAATTCCGGAAGCGGCTTGCCCAGCAGTTATACGATGGCGGCAAACACGCTGGCACCGGGACAAAGCTACCTCGGTAACCTGGGCTTTGCGAATGGCGTTATCGACACGTCGCAAATTTCAGGCGTCATGGGTGCCGCGTATTATCAAAACAACACGCAGTTTACCATCGTTACGACCCCCGAACCGGCTGCGGGTATTCTGCTGCTTACGGCAGTGGTGGCCATGGGGCTGCTGACCCGGCGCAAAGCGGCGGTGTAAATCATCCTGACCCAGACTATTTGTCTCCAGGCCGGGTGGCTGTGGCAGCTTGATGTTTATTTTTTCATGGGTTGACGCGAATTGCCGGCACCGGCGCGACGCGGCAGTGCAGCTTGTGATCGTCGGTGGGCGCAGTAAAAAGCCCGCGAACACTCGCGGGCTGATGCGTTAGATCGCATGGAGCACCAATTATCTCCGACTCGCGGACTTCTTCGTGCTCTTGCTGGAAGATTTCTTCGGTGAAGATTTCTTCGTGCTCTTGCTGCTTGCAGCAGCTTTCTTTTTCGTCGCCATTTGTATCACCCCCTTTCAATTTTGGAAAAGACAAAAATCACGACATCGTTATTATCGGCTGTTGCGACCATTTGTCATTAAAAAAATTCCGGAATTTTTTATTTTTTTTAGCGGCCCGCTTTTTTTCACTGCGTGAAGAGAACTTCAGCAAGATGCTGCGCCAGAACTTCTTCGATACTATTAGACGTTGATATATAACGATATACCCCGCCACATCGCTTAACACTTTCCGACACCTCATCACGCCATCGAGCGAATGCGGCGCGATAAGCCATGCTCGCGGTTTCTGACGCCGATATATGTTGCCGCCGACCAAGCTCCGGATCACGCAATAATACCGGATGTTTGAACGGTGGCGATTGTTCTTCAGGGCATAGTGTGTGCAGCACGATCAGTCGCTGCGAGCGCGCGGCCAGTGCGGCGAAGGCCTTCGTCAAATTCTGCGGCGGCAGGCAATCAGAGATCAATATCAGATTGTCGGTTTTCTGTCGTGCTGCACGGTGCAGCAATTTCTGCATATCCATGACTCCGCCTGGCGGAAGCGTCTTAAGCAGCGACAGAATGTCGGCCATCGCCGCATCTTGTCCGCCTGAGGTGGTTACACAGTGCGCTGTGCGGCCCGATGGTGCAGGCAAAAGTTTTAATTCATTGCGACCATGAAGCGCAATGATACTTAGACATGCGGCCAGAGAGCGGGCAAAATCAAATTTGCGCGGACTTCCCAATGCCATACTCGCGGAGCAATCCAGGATAATGGTCACACGCATGGCATGATGGGCATAAAACAGCCGCACCACAAGCTGATCAAACTTCGCCAACTGCCCCCAATCCAGATGTCGCAGATCGTCGCCCTGAACGTAGGCTCTGGCGTCTGCGGCCGCTATACTTACGCCTCGGCGCTTGCTGCGATGCCCGATATACTGCGCCGAATGCTCCGCCGCTGTCGGACAAATTGTCAGCCGCCGCAACAGCGTCAGTAACTTTCGATCAGGCCATGATAGATCGGGCGGTGCCATCTGCTGTCCTCAACCCACATCCGCCAGAGCCAGTGCATCGTTGAAACGTGCGGATAATTCCCGACGCAATTCGCCGTTTTCCGGGGCGATGATATGCGGGTCCGCTTTAATAATCGTCTGTGCCAGTTCACGCGCTGTGGGAAGTAAAAAGGGATCCAGGAGCAGATCCGGGAAAAGCATATCAGGCCGGCCGCTTTGGCGTTCGCCAACAATTTCGCCCATGCCCCGAATTTTTAAATCTTCCCCGGCAATATCAAATCCGCTGGAATATTTTATCATGGCCGCCAGACGCGGCGGCGGTTCCGGTGGATCATTTTCAAACAGTAATATGCAGGCGGATTTATGACTGCCGCGACCGACACGACCGCGCAGCTGATGCAATTGCGCCAGACCAAATCGCTCGGCGTGTTCAATAATCATGACGGTCGCATTGGGAACGTCCACGCCGACTTCGATAATACTGGTGGAAACCAGCACATCAAGCTTACCGGTGCGGAATTGCTCCATGGCTTGCCGCCGGGCCGGTGCGTCCATGCGCCCGTGCAGCAGCCCCACGCGATAATCGGCCAATGCCCCGGCTTTAAGTTCATTAAAAGCCCGCGTAGCACCGCGCAACTCGGCGGCATTTTCATCGATGGCCGGAAGTACCACATAGCCCTGTCGGCCGGCCTGCACCTGCTTGAGCAGATAGGCATACACTTCATCCCTGCGGGCGGCCGGCACAGCGCGCGTCGCGATGGGCTGGCGGCCCGGCGGCAGTTCATCAATGGTTGACACGTCCAGATCGCCAAACACGGCCATGGCCAGCGTGCGGGGAATCGGTGTGGCGGTCATCACCAGTGTATGCACGCCGGCATAGCGACCACGAATAACCGCCCGCTGCTGCACGCCGAATTTATGTTGCTCATCGACCACCAGCATGGCGATGTTATGAAATTGCACCGCCTCGGTTAAAATCGCATGGGTGCCGACAACCAGTCCGATGGAACCATCTTGAATACCGGCCAGGGTTTTCTTACGGGCCGCATCGGGGACGGCGGCCGTGAGCAATGCTATTTTCACGCGGCTTGCAGCCAGAAATTGCTCCAGGGAAAACAGGTGTTGCTGCGCGAGAACTTCCGTCGGTGCCAGGAGAGCCGCCTGAGCACCGGCTGCAACGGCAGAAAGCATGGCGTATAGCGCGACAACGGTTTTACCGCTGCCCACGTCACCCTGCACGAGGCGATTCATCGGATGGAGGGCGGCAAGGTCGTGCCGTAACTGGGTGATCACCCGTTCCTGCGCTGCAGTTAAGGTGAACGGCAGGAGAGCGCGAATGCGTTTGTCCACCACATCATCCGTCCGCAGAGCCTGGCCGTTTTCCAACTGTTGCTGGTGGTGACGTTTCATGCCCACGGCTAACTGGTGCAGCAGAAATTCATGAAACGCCAGAGAATGCCGGGCGATCTGCACAAATTTCCATGCCCCGGGGCGGTGGATAAGCTCATAGGCCTTCCGGCGCGAAATCAAGCGGCGGGACGTTAATAAGTCACCGGCAATCCATTCATGAATATGCGGCAACAGCAGCGGGATATTTTTCTCCATGATCGACGCGATGACGCGGCTGCTTAAATCGGCGGAGGCGGGATAAACGGGTATTAAATCCGGAGCTTGATTGATTGAACTGTCATCGTGGAGAAATTCGATGCGGGGCTGAAGCATTTGGGCGCGGCCATTAAAGAATGTTACTTTTCCGGCAGCCCGAACGCGCACACCGGGGACCAGTTTTTCAGCCATGAACATTTGATTAAACCAGGTCAGCACGCAGCGGCCCGATGGGTCCTCCAGCAGTGCTTCAAAACGTGATGGGCGGCGGCGCATAGCACGGGTTTGTATGATTTCTCCCTCAACGGTGGCCAGTTGACCACTTTGCAACTGCTGGACGGCAACGTGTCCCTGCGACTGTGCATAATCACGCGGAAAAAAAACAAGCAGATCGCCGCAGGTTTCCACGCCCAGAGCACGAAGCGATTCCGCTCGTTTAGGCCCCACGCCCAGCGCAAATTGGACCGGTGAATCCAGGGACAGCAAGTGGCTTGTGGAGTGTGCTGATTCACCAGCCATAGAGGCATTCCATTTATCGTGCCAATTCTACCGCCCGAATTTCCCGCAACACCGTCACCCGAATTTCTCCGGGAAACGTCAGTTCAGATTGCACGCGGTTGGCGATTTCCCGGGCGATCAGACGGGCGCTGGCGTCGTCACACTTTTCAGGATCGACAATTACACGTACCTCGCGGCCGGCCTGGATGGCAAACGCCTGACGCACCTGCGGGAAACTGGTGGCAATGCCTTCGAGTTCCTGCAGACGTTTAATATAGCGCTCCACAGATTCACCTCGCGCGCCGGGGCGGGCACCGCTGATGGCGTCCGCCGCCATAATCAGCGGGGTATATACCGTGGTGGAAGGTATATCGTTGTGGTGGCCGCCGATGGCGTTCAGCACGGCTTCGGGTTCGTTAAACTTGCGGCAGAATTCCATGCCCAACGCCGGGTGTCCGCCTTCCTGATCGTGATCCATGGCCTTGCCGATGTCGTGCAGCAGCCCGGCTCGGCGGGCCAGCGTGCCATCCAGTCGCAACTCATCGGCGAGCATCTGGGCAATGTAGGCGACTTCCATGGAATGGCGGAGAACATTTTGGCCATAGCTGGTGCGGTAATGCAGGCGTCCGAGCATTTCCACAATGCGGGGGTGCAGATTGGGTATATTGGCTTCAATGACCGCCTTTTTCCCGACATTGCGGATATTGTTTTCAATTTCCTTCTGCGTTGCCAGGAATATTTCCTCAATACGCGCCGGATGAATGCGTCCGTCCGCGATGAGTTTTTCCAGGGTCTGCTTGGCGACTTCGCGGCGAATGGGATCAAAACAGTTGACCGTGATAACCCCCGGCGTATCGTCGATAATGACATCCACACCCGTCGCCTGTTCAAAAGCGCGAATATTGCGCCCTTCACGCCCGATGATTCGGCCTTTCATATCATCGCTGGGAATGATCACGGATTTGGTGGTGCCTTCACTGGTGACTTCCGCGGCGTAACGCTGCATGGCCTGGAGCATAATGTTGGTGCTCTTCTGTTTCGCTTCGTCTTTGGCCTGCTCCTCAATTTTTTCCACCATCACCGCCATGTCGTGGCGCACTTCGCCTTCCACGCGCTTCAGCAGCAATTGCCTGGCGTCTTCAACGGAGAGATTGGTGAGCTGCAGCAGAATATCCTTCTGACGGGCCAACGATTCGTCGAGTTGCTTTTCTTTGACTTGAAGTGTCCGATTTCTTTCCTGAATGGATTTTTCAATGGAATCGAGATTTTTTTCTTTCGTGGCCAGCGTATCAAGCTTCTGATCAAGGGTATCTTCGCGACGCAGGAGTCGCTGTTCGATGTTGCGCATTTCCTCGCGCATGGTGTCGGTTTCACGTTCAGCCTGCTCACGGAGTTTTAAGGCTGCATCTTTGGCCGTAAGTTGGGCTTCACGCAGGACTTCATCGGACCGGCTTTTGGCGTCGGTAATCAGACGATCGGCATCAAGTTTGCCGCGGGAAAGCGCCGAGTTTCCGCCGGCCTTTAATACCAGCATCAACCCGATGCATCCCACGATCAAACCGGCGATGGCCGCCAGTACAATGGCCAGCGTGGGATCAAAACCGGTGGTAGCGGCCAGGGGAAGCGCCGAAACAATTTCGTGCGCGAAATAGTGGGGCATAGTCAACCTCTTAAATCTGCGGCCTGTCGAGCGGCCCAAGCGGAATGTATGACCATTCCACCCACGCCTTCCGTAGCCTTTGGATGCACGCGAATCCGATTCCGCACCATGCGGACCGAAGGTTGACACAGACTGGGCGATCTTGCGTGAATTCCGCAACCAAGCGGGCACGCAGAGGCCTGCTGCACACGTGTTAGTTTGATGATGGGCGAAAGTGAGAGTCTTTCCGTCAGACGGGGCAAGACCTTTGGCAGAGCGTCAACAAATCAAGAATTCCACTGCGCGCAAGGGCGGCGTAGCGGCTTATTGGCCTGTTATCCAACCTCTGAGCATGAAACACCACACCTGGATCACCCAACACCACGGTCCAAAGACCGGAAAGAAGCGATCCAATAGCGGCAGTTAGCCCGCGAGAGTGGAAATTGCGTCCTGAAAACAACACTTGTTTCACCATTCATCAATCTATATCGACCCGGTATCCCGGATCGTGCTGATAACGGGATTGGAATCCCGAATCGGCATAAAACCAGCCTGCATATCCGCCCCGAGGACTGTTTTATTTCCTCAAATGGAAGGTTTCTACGAAACCTTGCAAGCTGTGTCAACCCAACGAGCTGCGCTGTTTTTTTTGCGTGATTCCACCAACTTCAGCGTGAAGTTGGTGGCATTTCTCCGCTTAAAATGATATTAACGTTTTGTTGAAAATTGGTCAACAGATCATAGAGAAGTCAGCGAGTCGCGCGTCATGCCATGAGCGACTTTTGCCGCGGCCCTGATCCAGTGGTTGGAATCGGTGGTGTAATGGTTCAGGAAAGCAGCAATGGCATGAGCGCGCGGAGCGTAGGATGTGGCCCATCGGGCAATGCCCAATTCAACCATCGCCTCCATTCGCCAGGATAGGTCCTGGTCGTGCCGGACAATATTGGCCATGTCACCGGAATTCGGATTCGACACATCAACGATTTTCATCTTGCTGTACCACTGTGCGGCGGCTTTATTGATCGCACCGATAAGTTTGGTCGCGGCATCACATTCATATTGATTTTGGGTCGGGCCGGATTTATAGACCATTCGCAGGCCCGCGGCTGCAGACTGCATATCCGATATTCCACAGGTTCGCACATCGACAAACAGGCCGTGCCGCCAGAGCCGATGGCCAAAAATCAAGAGCGCGGTTAAAGCTTTGGCTGCTGCTTTCGGGGTTTTATCGCTGATGCAGCCGGCGGCATAGGCACCGGTCATTTGGCCGATGGCGTTCAGACGATCCGCGACAACATCAGACGCTTCAGGCAGCCGCACGCCTTTGGCAAACAGGAGATATTTTCGCCCCATGGTTTCCGGGGCGGCTTGTTCAACGAGCTTAACAATGGCCTGGATTTTTGGGGACGCGGCAGGGCCGCGCGTTGCCATAAGGTCCGCCACCGCATTGTGATCGTTGGATAACGCAATAACCTGTTGATACGCCTGAAGGTAGAGCTTACCCGCTCCTGAACCGGACGCAGCCGGTGTCAGGCCGCTGATGCTGTAGTCGATTTTAATGGGTGTCATAAACCCATGGGCCAGGGTGCGATATGTTGGTTGGCCCAGGGAGGCAGGTCCTACAAAAATGTATACCAGCACGCCGGCAATAATAATAAAAATAATGGCAAGGGCGATACCCGTTTTATAATTCATGGAAATTCCCCGATGCTCCGACGGGCCGTGTGACGGGCTTATTCCGATGATCGATGCAACGCACCGCTGAACCATCACACAGCGGCAATTTGCCGCACGATATGCTCTATCGGCGTTTGCACGCAGGTAAAAATAGGCGTATCGCGCACCGTGAAGCGGCTGCCTTCGGTTTCCCGCAATTCCTGCACGAGATCCAGGAAATCGCCGGGTTTATCGGTCTCAAACGCGACGACAAATTCCTGATCATCCAGGCCGAAACTGTAGGTGGTATTAAGCTTCACCGACGGATAGCGGTTGCCCACCATAATATGTTCATCCATGATGCCCTGCCGGGTCTGCTTACTTAACAGATACCATTCCCGTGTTTTCACAAATGGATACACGAATATATATTTACGTTTACCGGGAACAATACTGGTGCGCGAGTCATCATGGGCAGGATCAATTTTATCCACGTAGGTGCTGCGCTTGCTCTGGGCCAGATAGCAGAAGGGCTGAACGAGGTAACCCCCCAGCGGGAGCCGATGAATCGCAGCGGTGAATTCCTGAACCACGTCAAGATCGTAGCTGATTTTCCAGAACATGATGTCCACATCCGGGCGCGTACCGACACAGCTGTAAGGAATCAGCAGCATTTTCTGCTGATCCTGTTTCTGCACCAGCGCAACCAATTCTGCCAGCATCTGGGACTGCTGCGTTTGCGGCAGGCGGCGAAACTCCGGCAACAGTTTATAAAAGGAAAACGAAACAAATTGCCGCCGCACCGCCGGTTGGCCCGTCGCGGCCGATTGATCCTTCACCGCACTGTGCGCGGACGCGGGCACACCGGGGCGGCCGCTGGCGGG
>JAKAZF010000051.1 GCA_021826605.1 Planctomycetota bacterium
ATCACATCGCGTATGCAGCCACCGATGCCTGTGGCCGCCCCACCGTAAGGTTCAATGGCAGAAGGTCGATTGTGCGTCTCCACCTTCATGCACAAGGCGTACTGATCGTCAAAGGCAATCACACCGGCATTATCCTTAAACACACTGAGCGTCCAGGGGAGATTAAGTTCCGACGTGGCGCGGAAGATCGTGGATTTAACCAGATTATCAATGCGCATTGACACGTCGCCGGGGGCGTGATGATCGTGTCCCTCGTGCTGGTCGGCACTGGGATGATGGGTAAATTCAATAATTGCCTTGAGCGTTTTATGTACGCAATGTTCGCTCCACGTCTGGGCCAGCGTTTCAAGCTCGGCGTCGGTCGGTTCGCGCCCCACTTGCTGAAAATATTTCTGAATGGCGGACATTTCCGCCACGTCCAGAAAAAGATGCCCGGAACGCGATAAATTCTGCAATTCTTCGCGTGACAGATGACGAATGGGCACTTCCACACGTGCAAATTCATACGGCTTACCGACGGGAAACGCGTCGGGAAGCAGTGGTACCGTGTGCAATTCTTCAATGCTTTCGTTGGCCAGCACGCGCCGTCCCAGCATCATCGCCGTATCGGTGGTAACGTTTCCGAGCAGTAGAAATCGGCGACCGGTTCGCACCTGCACGGCACCCGGTGCGCACCGCAGCTTGTCGGCAATCGCTGCTTGGGCGCTGGCGGCGACGGGGTCCATCACGCCCGGTTTGAGATGCACCTCTAAAAGCCGTCCCGAGGCGTGAGGTTCGACCCCGACTACATACAGTTCCGAAACGGGATCGCACAGGACCTGAGCAGCAATTTGCTCCACACGCTGAGATGTGAGAGTGGAGGCGTCACCTTGGAGCAGAAATATCCGACCCGACGCAACCGAATATATTTCATCGAAACCCAAGTGGCGAATTTCATTTAATATCGCCTCACCCGCTGCATCTTCCGCCGGGTTCAGGGGATAAACCTCAACACGATAAACGGCCATGACACTCCTTCAACTCGGCACGCCTGCACACACTTCGGATTATGCACTGATTTGGGCAATTTTGCAGCCGTCGGCGACGATGTGCGCCCTATTTCCGTTTTGTGTGATCGCCAGGTGCAATGCTGTGGGCATTTTTGTGATAGCGCAACTGGGGCCGCCCATCGCGCGGCCAGACAACCGCTATCACATCCAGCCGCATCGGATAGTGGCCCAGACGCCGGGTACGAGTAAACCATTGCGCGGAGCGGCGGATGGCGGCAATTTTTTCCTTTCCGAGCGTCAACTCCGGCGGGCCGAAATCTTCAGTTTCGCGCGTGCGCACCTCGATAAAAACCAGATCACCTTTATCAAACGCTACCAAATCCAGTTCCCCATTCGGACAAAGTACGCGGCGGGCAACGACGCGCATGCGGAGCTTGCGACGGGCATAGCGGGCAGCCAATATTTCACCGGCCAAGCCAAAAGCATCCTTACCTTCCGGTCGACGCGGCATGGCGATTCGGCGAAGCAGATTTCTGAACATGTGCTCCCTCGCACAAGGCGGCAGGCGTCAATTCAGCCCCATGGCCTGGGGAAAGCCAGCGACAAGATTCATATTTTCAATGGCCTGGCCGGCCGCCCCTTTGACCATGTTGTCCAACGCACTGATGATGACCCATCGGTTGCCATATTGGTAAATAGCCATATCAATATAATTTGTATTGATGACATATTTTGTGCTGGGTGGCGCGCCCGTGCGAATGCGTACAAATGGGCTTGAACCATAGGCACTGCGCCACGCCTGCAAAGCCAGATCGATGGTCGCAAGCACCGTCGGCTTGGTGTAAATGGTGGCTAAGATGCCTCGATCCATCGGCACGAGATGCGGCACAAAGGTGATGCCCACCTCTTTTCCGCTGCCTAATTTGATGCCCTCGGCAATTTCCGGTGCATGGCGATGTGTGCCTATGGCGTAGGCTTCAAATGACTCGTTCCGCTCCGGGAAGTGATGCTGGGGTACTGGATTGCGGCCAGCACCCGATATACCCGAGGCGGCGTTTACGATGATATCCTGCGAATCAATCAGGCCGGCCTTGACCAATGGTGCAAGCGGCAGAATGGCGGACGTTGTGTAACAGCCCGGATTGGCAATCAATTTCGCGCTGGCAATCTGCCGGGCAAATAAATCCGGCAAGCCATAGACCGCGTGCGCCAAATTTTCCGCGTCCGTGTGGGGGTGTTTGTACCACTTTTCATACAACCGCGTATCTTTAAGACGGTAGTCGGCGGATAAATCAATCACGCGCAGGCCCACCGATAGCAATTCCGGTGCATACTGCATGGCTGTGGCATGCGGCACGCAAAGAAAGGCGATATCGGCTTTCTGCGCAATCACTTTTGGCTCGAAAGGTTCAATAGGTAAATCAATCCGCCCGAGCAATTCTGGAAATATTTCGCTAATTGGCTGTTCAGTTTTGCGGCTCGCCAGTACCGTCACCTTTACTTGCGGATGCCGTAATAACCACCGCAGCAGTTCAAGGGACGTGTAACCTGTAGCGCCCACAATGGCAGCGCGTAATCGATCGGGCATAATGACCTCATTACATCACACACGAAATGCACCCATGCATTCGTTTTGGCATCAACACCAGGAGCCTGTGGAGCCTGTGCAAATAATAGCCACGCTTCTGGATCGTGGATGACCAAGTTCCTAAATCATTTTATCAACCATTTTGGTCAGGCGGGATAAAAAGGCGGGTTGCTGGTCGATCGCCTTACCCAATATTTTATGAAAAACCGTAAAAAACTGCAGTAACTCGGCCATTTTATCCACATAAGCGGTGTGGGCGGCGGCGTCTTCGGGCGGTACCGGTGTTTTGTCGGCAGCCTCGATGCACTTGCTGATGCGATCGAGCAGAGGATCAAGTTCACGCCGTTTGCGCTCGCGCATGATGTTTTGGAACATGACCCACACATCTTCTTCGGAGGTAAAAAAGTCACGTCGGTCGCCGGCTATGCTGGTACGCCGGACAATGCCCCAGTTGATCAACTCGCGCAGATTCATGCTTGCATTGCCGCGCGAAATCTGCAGCGTTTCCATAATGTCTTCGGCGGTTAAGGGCCGTGGTGCCACCATCAGCAGGGCATGCACCTTCGCCATGGTACGGTTAATGCCCCAATGCTGCGCCATTTGTCCCCACAGATCGACAAATTGCATGCGAGGCGCTTCGAGTGCGTCTTTTAATGTTTTATTCAGTGAATCCGTCATGGCAGCTATAATCCGACCAACACCTGTTTATTTACCGCCGTATTGTGCCGTGAAAACAAATTAATTTCTACGGTCATACCAATTTATGCCGCCTGATTCACATGCGTAAATGGTGCCCGCCATTATTTTTCAGGCGATGTCAACGGTACGATTGCACCCGCCGGTAGCAATTGCGGCAGTTTCCACATCATCACCAGGGCGGCACCCCACAACACGAGCGCCGCATAGGTGACAAGCCCCAAACCGCGCAGAATATAGAATGGCGGCGGCAAAACCGTAAGGATGTGCGACACCGCAAAAAACAGCAGCACCAAACCCAGCGGCCAGCCAATCGGCAATTTTTGGTCTTTCTCCCATTTAACCGCCAACAGCGTCGTTACCAGCGGCAACACCATACAGTAGTAATGCGGATGGCAAATGGGGACAATTGGCATCATGATGGTAATCAGTGCACCGAGGAACAAATTGCGGTGCAGCGGCGTATGCTGTCGCGATTTTGCCTCCACCCACAGGGTTATCAAAACAAGGAGGATACTGATGGACCAGTGGGTAATTTTCATCCATTCCGCGGGTGGCGGGGCGGGCTGGCCAAAATGTACAGTATGGTCGATCATCGCCTCGAACGAGTTGGAATCGGTCTTATTGACATCCAACAATTCCCGATCACGCGATGTATTGTGGTTAAGCCCCAAGGCCGGCTCAATTACCACCTGCATAAAGCGCGATTCCGCCGTGTAGGCATGATGCGGCCCCATGACGATGGCTGGGATCACAATCACGCCCAGCAACAGGGCTGTCGCCGCCCCCACCAGCATCCGAAACCGCAAACGCCATAACGCATAAAGCAGCAGGAAGGCGGGAAATACTTTAATGGCAGCGGTAAGCCCCAACCAAAAACCACCCAGAATTTGCTTGCGATACGCTAAAGCCGCCCCCGCCAGACAAAACAACATCAACAACACAGAGTTGATCTGTCCGCGCGCCAACGCGCGGTCTAGGGCTGGCAAACAAACCAATATCGGTAACACACGCAGTGCCCACCAACGTCGGCAAAAGCGATTCTGCATCTGCACCATAGGATCAGAGCTGGTCTTTTCAAACGCGTGGGCTATGAAACACGCGCCGAGCCATATGACCGCGATATTGATCACATACCAAAGACCCACGCTTACCGCATACGGTAACAAACCATTGCGGGATTGACCCGCCGGCGCATCGGCCAATGGCCAGAGCGCCACGGCCAATAACGGCGGATAGTTATAATGCCAGCCATTTGTATCGGTAACGTTGTAAGGGTCTTTGTGCACCCGAATGGCCCAGGCAGCACGGAAGTAGGTATCGACGTCGGTCATGCGGCGTTTGAGAAAGGCGGATCGCACCTCCGTCACTACGCCGAAGATAATCACGCCCAGCAGCAGTGCAACCAAACCCACGCGCTCAAGGCGGTTGAGATAACCGAAGGCACCGGTCGTATTCAGGGGTTCAGCGGCCAATAATTTCTACCTTCCACCATTGGTCCCGGTTCTTCCGCCGGGATCGCAGCGTACACTTTCACCGCAGTGGCGGTTTTGAGCAACCCATCACGCATTGTAAGCCACTGCAAAACCGGTCTAAAAAGTTAAAACCGGCCGTAAATCAAAAACCATATTACCAGATTGCCTATTTATGCATCACTAACACTACGGGCGGCGCTTGAAGTAGGCGTGGAATGAAATGAGTGCACCAAATCGGGGATGGAATTGGTATGAAAGTCCAATAATTGGGCGTCGGATATGCCGAAACAAACGGCGACGAGGCCGCGACCAAAATCTTATCCGTTTGGCATGCCACTTGCATCTATACATATGTCGTCGTCAACGGCGACAACGCAGGTGGCCGATGCGGAGGTAAAAGCATGGCAACCTGCAGCGGGCTGGAGTTGGTGCCCCTGCCCGCTTGGCTTGAATTTTAGTTTGCGTCCGTGAGCAGTCCGCTGCGAGTGGTGAGCGGTGCATTGAACTTGGAAATGACGGACGCAAAAACGATCTCGTTTCCTCCTCCGCCAGGCCGTGTGGACTTACCCTCCTCCACACGGCTTTTTTATTTTATTAATTTTGCGAGTTGTCGGATTGTGCCAGCGACACCGGGACGGAACGATCCAAAAGCGCGAAGGGTCAATGGCCGCCGCGATCCGAGATTGTCAGCGTGGCGATTCCACACGAAGGAGGCGAAGACACTTTTATTCAAAAGAATCGCGATGGGCAAGAGCTGCGCTATGCATGGGGCCATGGACGTGTGCGTTATATACCCACCGGCTTGCCGGCGGTTGGTACGTTGGCCGATGGCGGACGGGCCGCGATGGGCGGTGGCCGATTTTGCATGGGCATAGACACCGGGCAAGCCCGGTGCTATGTATCTCGGCGGATGAGAACCGCAATATTTGCGATAGAAAAAAAATTGAATCGCGGAGAGACATGGATAATACATTGCTTACATATTGGCTATTTTCCGACAGTTGAGCCGTCGAGCTCAAACTATGAGTGTTATGAAAGGCGCATTCACCTGCATATATCCGCCAAGAAAATATCCAGCGGGTGATGGCAAACTACTGGGATCGGCAAAAAAGCTTCTGTTTGTACGAGCATAATAGGATCGCATTCTGGCTACCATTCGCTCCGACGATTCGGAAAGACGACCAAATCAACTTCGAAGCCACGCGAAGTACTGTGGCCGCCATCGTGACAGGCCCTCATCGCGCGGCGATCACTGTGGACGCGGAATGCGAGACTAAATGCCATACACCTCTACGAAACAGCGGACGTGCCCGGGAATGCGATTCTCCTGAGGGTTTGCAAATCTCGTGGAAGTTATTGCTGCGGGTGCGATGGCAGCGTGCCCACGGGTTTAAGGAAACATTACCAATCCGTGGTGCGGAAGGATCGGCATGCAGTTTGCACGCCAGAACAAACCGAGGCTATGGTCGGCCCCGTCGGGCCGCGACATTCCCCGAAAGGAGATCCGCATTGCGATTTGGCTTTATCCGACTCATCGACGCGGCGGCCTTGATTGCCGCCCACGCAAAGGGCTTCTTCCGTGATCAGGGACTCGACGCATCGCTGGAACGGCAAATTGGCTGGATGAATGTTCGCGACAAACTCGGGTACGGCACACTGGATGCCTGCCACTCTCTGATTGGCATGCCCATCATGACGCAATTGGGAAGATCGGGCTTTGGTCGGCCCATGGTGGCGGTGATGGAGCTTGGGGCGGGCGGCAACAGTGTGGTCATATCCCGGCGGCTTGCAGAAATTGGTATTGACTCAGCGGCGGCGCTTAGTCAATTGATCCATTCAGGCCTGTATCGACGCCAATTGGTTTGCGCCCATGTTTCAACCTTTTCCATGCACCATTACCTGCTGCGGGAATGGCTGGCCGATGCGGGTATCAATCCGGATCGGGATGTGCAGTTGACACAACTTACGCCGATGCAGGTAGCCGAGCATATGGCCAACCGCTACGTGGATATTTTCTGCGTTGGTGAACCATGGGGATTGATGGCCCAGCAGCAGGGGTGGGGCAAGGTGATCTGCGCCACGACTGACATTCTGCCGCACCATCCGGAAAAGGTACTCGCGGTAACGGAGAGTTTTATTGAAAGCCACCGGGAGGATGTGGTCAAAGCGATTGCGGCGTTGCTGCGGGCATGCGAATATTGCGCAAATCCCGCCAATCGCGAGGAACTTGCGGAACTTTTATCGCAAGAGGCCTACCTCGACATGGAGCCAGAATTGATATTATCGAGCCTCAACTCCGGCCCCGCCGATATGGGGTCCGGTGCCACCATTAAAAGCCGACCTGATGATTGGACCTTCCGCGATTGGGGAGTGCGGTATGCGGCTCCGTCGGGTACGCATTTTGTATGGTTTTTGAAGCAGATGCAGCGCTGGGGAGAAGTTGACCCCAAAGCTGATCTCCAGCAACTTGCCCAACGCTGCGTCCGCAGTGATTTGTACACGGAAGCGGCGGCGATGCTTAATGTCGCTCCTCCGACGAGTGACTTTCCGGTCATGCCGTTGCGACGGGGTGTACTCAATCCGTTTGCTGTCGAAACGCGGCCAACAAATCCCCCATCCGGGCCGAAAAGCACGTTACGCCCGCCCTCACGCGCATTACAGGAATGACGAAAGGAACACGCTATATCCGGCACCAAAAAGGTATCGGCCGTCTCGACCGCGATGGAAGCGGAGGCAGACCCGTCATCCGGGACGGCCTCCTCGGCAAGGGTTAAAACACGGTCGCCGTGCACTCATAAATCCTCGTGCACCATTCCGTAAGCTGAGGGCAATGGGGCGTGGAGGCGATAACAATTCTTTGCGCAGTACGCGGGTGGCCACGGGATTTTCATAAAATGGTAAATTCCGACGGAACTTGCAGTTGGATGCTCTTCTGGAGATAATTCTGTTGTCGACGGATGCTGCCACCTGCGGGTTTGGCTGCATCTGGTTTTCGGAAGAAAACGGCGGCCCAGTCAGGCGCCGGTGTTATTCGCTGCGTGGCGGACGCCGAGCTAACCGATTTTTGGCAGCCGATGATGTGAGGATTTTTATGTCTACGATCACCTCCCCCGGCGGGGCGGCCAAGCCTTTTGGTTCCGCCAAGAACAAGACACACGAAAAAACTGAAAAGCGAGCGTCTGAATCGCGTTCAGAAGCGCAAGGTGGAGATGCGTCGGTCGATAGCGGCACCGGGCTGCCGGTGTTGGGATCGCCGACCGGCCGCACGAATCGGTACATCGGTAAAACCGGTGCCGAGATCATGCTTCAGATGCTGGTGGAGCACGGCGTAACCGATGCGTTTGGCTACCCGGGTGGAGCGATTTTGCCCACCTTTGATCAACTGTACAAAAAGCAACTCAATTTTGTTCTGGTGCGCCATGAACAGGGTGCCGGGCATATGGCCGATGGCTACGCCCGTGCCACCGGCAAGCCGGGCATTGTGATTGTGACCAGCGGCCCGGGAGCCACCAACACGGTCACTCCGCTGGCTACAGCGTACATGGATTCAATTCCGATGATCGTATTTTCGGGTCAGGTGCGCACGTACATGATCGGTAATGACGCCTTTCAAGAGGCGGATGTGACAGGCATTACCCGGCCGGTGACCAAGCGGAATTATCTGGTCAAAAGCGTCAATGATCTGCCGCGGATTATTAATGAGGCGTTTATCATCGCCACGACGGGGCGTCCCGGGCCTGTGCTTATTGACCTGCCGGTGGATGTAACGACATCCAAGGTGGAGCAGGCAATTGACGATACGCCCTACCTGCCGGGCTATAAGCTTTACCGCTCCGGTCATAGCCGCATGATAAAGCAGGCGATGGACGTGATTAACCGTTCCGACCGTCCTGTGCTTTACGTGGGTGGCGGTGCCATACTGAGCGACGCGTGGAAAGAGGTGCGTGATTTTGCCAAAAAGGCGAACATACCATGCACCACCACGCTTCTGGGCATGGGGGCGTTTGATGAACACGACCCGCTGAGCCTGCACATGCTGGGCATGCACGGCAGCGCCTACGCCAACTATGCGGTGCAGGAATCGGACTGCCTTATTGCTGTTGGTGCGCGCTTTGATGACCGGGTGACCGGAAACCTGAAGCTTTTTGCGCCCAAGGCGAAAATTATTCATGTGGATGTTGATCCATCGAGCATCAGCAAAAATGTGAAGGTGGACGTACCGGTGGTGGGTGACGCCAAATTGTGTCTTGCTGAGATGATTGATCTGGCGGAATCAAAGCCGCGGCAAGAATGGTTTGAGCAAATCGCGGGATGGAAGCAGCAGTATCCTTTCAGCTATCGGGATGATTCTGACCTGCCCAAGCCACAGGCAATTATTGAAGCGATCAATCAGGTAACGCAAGGCAAAGCCTACTTTACAACGGGTGTGGGACAGCATCAGATGTGGGCGGCACAATTTATCCGATGGCGCTTTCCACGCAGCATGATTACCAGCGGCGGGCTGGGAACCATGGGCTATGGCCTGCCGGCGGCGATTGGTGCCCAAGTGGGCCGCCCGAACGATTTGGTCATTGATATTGACGGCGATGCGTCATACATCATGACGGCCATGGAATTGGCCACCATGCGGCAATTCAACCTGCCGGTGAAGGTCGCCATCTTGAATAACCGGTTTCAAGGCATGGTGCGGCAGTGGCAGCAGTTGTTTTATGGCAGTCGGTTTTCTAACAGCGAAATGGTCAATCCTGATTTTGCGGCGATGGCGGAAAGTTTTGGCATTCGCGGTATGCGGTGCGAACGCAAAGAGGATGTGCTTAAGACCGTTGAGGAAATGATCAAGCATCCCGGGCCGTGCGTCGTGGACTTCCTGTGTGAAACTGCCGAAAACGTCTATCCGATGGTGCCGTCTGGCAAAGGGCTGCATGAAATGGAACTGGGCGTTGTGGCCAGTGCGCCGCCGAACAGCGGGCGTGACTTGGGCACATTGGCGTAAAACACGTTGGCTGGAATCAGCCGATGGCAGGATCATTTAACTCGAGAATCATCAGGAACGGAGGTCGCTGTATGCGGCATGTCATAACAGCATTAGTGATGAATGAACCCGGCGTGCTGGCGCACGTGGCCAATATGTTTTCGGCCCGCGGATTTAATATAGATTCATTGGTGGTGGGCCGGACGGAAGACCCGCTGCTTTCCCGCATGACGATTGTGGTGGTTGCCGACGACCGCACTCTGGATCAGGTGCGTAAGCAATTGGCCAAGATCGTCACGGTGGTAAAGGTACGCGATTACCGTGAGACGCCGTTTGTGGCCCGTGATTTGATGCTGGTGAAACTCAGTGCGTCGCCGCGTAC
>JAKAZF010000052.1 GCA_021826605.1 Planctomycetota bacterium
GATCTTAGAATTATCCGCAAGGTAAACAGGTGAAACATGATAAAAACACTGGGCATCCGGAACTTTAAGAGTCTGCTTGACACAGAGGTGAAATTCTCGCCGTTGACGGTGCTTATCGGCCGCAGCGGCACGGGGAAAACTAACTTTTGGCATGCCTTGGCCTTATTACAAGGGTTGCTTTCCGCCGCCGGTCCGCAGCAATATAGCGATTTGACTCACCATCTGGGCGGATGGGATACTCTTGGCCCTGCTGGATTGGAAAATTTCGTCACGTCGTGGGAGATCGTTTTTGATGTGGATGGTGGGGAGGGGGATTACCGCTACTTACTGGATATTCAGGGACATCGGTCGGCTGCGCCATCGGGATCACCGGTGAAACGAGAACTTTTATCACTTGCAGGGAAAACACTTTTTGAGCGAGTGGACAACAAATGGGTTACCGAACCACCGTTAAAAGCCGCAGTCCGACAGTCCGTAATGCTGGGTTGGTTAACGGCCATGCCGGAAATCAATATTGCCTACCTCACGCTGACGCGAGGAATAGGTTGCTATGATTTTCCTGCCAATGTCCTCGCAACGCCAAACGCGGGCACGTCAGCCGCCGACGGATTCGCCCTTCGCTTCGACGGTGCTAATTATTACGCGGTGGTCGATGCAATTCTCGGCAACCTCCAGTCCCTTAATAACTGGCGTGAAATTGACGCGGCGATTAAGAAACTCTCCGCCTCTGTGGAAGCGATTACCACGTCCCCCTTCCATCAGGAGCGACTGACAGTCTCGTATAAATTTGGCGGCCAGATTATCGCGTTGCCGCTGTCGAGACAGTCCGGCGGCTTCCGGCGCTTTCTGGCACATTTACTGGCCATTTACCAGCAACCGCCTAAACAGGTTGTGGTTTTTGAGGAGCCGGAGAATGGGATTTTTCCGGGTGCGTTGACGATGCTGGGGGATTTCATGCGGGCGGCAAACGAAAAGCTAGGCACGCAGTTTATCCTCACCACCCACAGCCCACAATTGCTGGATACTTTCGAGGCGGACTCTATCCGGGTGGTGGAAATTTCAGACAAGGGAACAAAGGTTGGCCCGTTAGCCGACGGGCAGCGTAGCGCTCTAATGGATAAGTTGCTTAGTCCCTCGGAATTGCTCACGGTAACGCACCCCGAAATGGCTGAGGAAATGACACCGAAAGCCGGGGTATAGCGCGGTGTCGATTCCCAAAATCATTCCGTTTGTGGAGGGGCAGGGAGACGCGCAGGCCCTGAGTTTAAGCCCGAATACCCAACCATCGCGCCGGGCCAAGCCGCTGGCGGCCATCCCCGATAATCTCGAGGATAACCCGCGCGACGCGAAGGGTTGGTTGTCAAACAACATGCCAAATGGCTACAAGCCGACGATTCATCAAGCCGAGTTCGCGAGCCGGTTGAATATCCATACGGTACGTTCGCAAAACCTGAGGTCATTTCAACGATTTGAGCACGCCGTCCAGTTACTCTACGGGGCGGTGGTTTCACGTTCCCATATTGCAACGCCTTGATCTGTGCCTCGGCGGGAATAGCACGGCGTGACCCAATCGGGTTTCACTTTCCGATTTGATACATGCACGCCATAGTGCCTCCGGGGCGTCGGTGTAGGGGCGCTGCCTGGGGAAAAACGCTGACGCGATTGAAATAAGTCGCAACATGTTCGGCTTTTATACGTTGTACCACTACAATATTGCATCGGTCGTGCGGGGTACTGTGCAGCAGGGCTGATTGGGGTGAGAAAATGATGTCGTCCGGCGGCGTAGCCGCCCAGCGGCTTCTGACGTGGCTGATTTGGAGTGTTAACTTGCTGCCGGCGCGATCTAAAGTTTTTAACTACGGCCAATTTTATAGTTTAGTGCTCCATTTAGCCGCAATGGTGATTGTGATTATGCTCGCCGGGCAGACGACGCCGGCGGTCGCGTTTGGTCCGGAAGATGTGGCGATGTTCCCGCCTACGGCAGCGGCGAAACCGTATTTTAATTTTGACACGAAAGGCTTTGTAATCCGGGGCAAGCGCGTATTTATTGCTTCGGGAAGTCTGCATTATCAGCGGGTGCCGCGGGCGTTGTGGGCCAGTCGATTGTTGAAAATGAAGCGCGACGGATTTAATTGCGTTCAGACTTATATTTTCTGGAGCTATCAGGAACCGCGCAACGGGCAATTCAATTTTAAGGGGCGTCATAATCTTGAGGCGTTTTTAACACTGGTTCACAAAATGGGTTTCTATGCCATTCTCCGCATCGGCCCGTACTGCAACGGGGAGTGGAGTCAGGGCGGCTGGCCGGTGTGGCTGCGCTTCATTCCCGGCCTGGCGGTGCGGGAGGACGACAAGCCGTTTATCAGTGCGGTCAACACCTATTACAACAAACTTTTGCCGATCGTGGCAGCCAATCAGATCAACCGCGGCGGGCCGGTGATCATGGTGCAATTGGAAAATGAAGATTCGCAGGGGTGGGGCAATGTATTGCCCAATAAATATTACACATTTCTCCACAGCAAAGCCCGCGCCATGGGTATTGATGTACCCATGTATTTCAGCGGTATGCACCATGGAAACAGTCCGGCCGGCCCCGGCCCATGGAGTACCAAGCATCTCAGCGGCCCCTGGTTTACGACAGAAATGTGGACGGGGTGGTTTACCTTATATCGCACGCATCCACCGGCGCTGCGCGCGATCAGCCGCCAGTCGATGTGGCATGTTATTGCCTATGGCGGCAACGGCTACGATGCCTACATGGCCGTCGGCGGCACCACGCCATCCTATTATGTGGATGATACGGTCGGCCCAAGTTATGACTTTGGGGCACCCATCGGCCAGGCGGGCGATTTGCGGCCACTCTATTACATCTACAAAACCGCCAATTATTTTGCACGCAGCTTTCAGCGCATCCTGGAAACCAGCGTTAACGTGCGCCATTTGAAATTCAAGGCACCGCCCGGCGTGCGCGTGTTTGAGCGGCAAAGTCCTAACGGAGACATGTTTTTTTATCAGAACCTGTCATTTAACCCTGTGACGGTGAAAATCCCTGATGGCTGTTCACAGACTATTGCCGGATTCCATCTGCTGGCGGTGGTAAAGAAATTTGTGATTAACAAATCGTTCGAATTGCAGGCCAGTTGCGGGCGAATCTTCGGCATTTTTAAGCAGGGAACCAGCACGACGCTGGTGATGTATGGCCCACCCGGATCGCAGGTGCTTATGCGATTGGCCGTGCACGGAAAAATTCTCGCGCAGGCAAAATCATTCAAAAAGGAATCTGTCGGCGGGGGCTTGAAACTTCAGGTAAAAGTGCCGCCGTCAGGCCCGGATATTTACAGCATAAAAACCGGCCATCACATACTCCGGGTGTTTGTGGAAAGCCGCGCGGCAATGTATCACACCTGGTTTTTGAATATTGGCGGTCGACCAGCGCTCGTATGCGGACCGCCAGACGTGGGGCAGGCCCAAAGCGGCAAGAATGGCATTGTTCTGCATACGCAAATGCCGCTGGCGGATAACATCGGACCGGCGCAGATTTATTTTGGAAATTCAGCGAAACCCATTGCTGTCAGGTCTGCAGCCGGGCCGCGGAAAGCGGCGAATTTGGCGGTTCCAGCGTTGGCACACTGGCAGGTGCATTTGGCGGATGGGCCGGTCAATGCGAACTATGATGATAAATCCTGGATCGCCGCACCCAATCCGGTGCAGATGGGCGTGGGGGATTATCCTGGCTTGCATCAGTGGTATCGCAGTAAAATAACGGAAAAAAAAGCCGGGGCCTATCGCATTTTATTTTCCCGGTTCGCAGGCACGGCTGATGTATTTGTCAACGGAAAGTTGTCCCAGACGGGCAGCCACAGGGCGGTAAACGTGAGGCTCAAGGCGGGAATCAATGACGTAGCGATTCTCGCCAGTTCCAGCGGGCGACCGAAGCTGTGGACGTATATTGGTCCATACAACAAAGTGGGGGCCATGGGAATTTCCGGCAAGGCGATACTCATGAAGGTGGTAGTCAAAAATCTGGCAGTGAAAAATTGGAAATACCGCTTTCTCCCATTGTCTAAATCGGCGGCGATGGTGCGCGTGCTGTCTGATCTGGATCAAGGGCATTTTAATACGTTAAGCCACGGGGTGATTCCGGATTCTAAGAAGCGTGGCTTTATATGGTTGCGGGCCAAAATTCCGCAACTTAATGCCGATCATCTGGTGCTTTACTGGCAACATCCGATGGCCAACGCCTTTATCTGTTTTGATGCCGGACGCGTAGATCCTCGCGCGGCCGGCGCTGCCCGGGCACAGGCGATGCTGACATTCTGGTATGGCAAGCAGTCTAATATTTTAAGCATTCTGATACCGGCCAATGCCATGCACAGTCTGGGGCAGGTGTCGCTTAGCCTGTCCCGACTGGCCCCGGCCGTGCGCGGCGGGGGAGTCATTGGGCCATGGCGTATGCGCGGCGGCATGGGATCGCCATTTGGCAAGTCAGGATGGAAAAACTTCACCCAAGCTCCGAAGGTGCCATGCTTTTATCGCACGGGTTTTAATTGGAACCCGAAAGTGGATCCACAGGATCAGTTGCATCTGGTTGTGCGCGTGGCCTGGGGCGATTTAACCGGCGGCTACATGTGGTTAAATGGCCATAATCTTGGACATTACCCGGACAGCGTCATGCGCAAAGGGTTGTATATCCCAAGCTGCTATCTCCGTCGCGGGGCTAACCAACTGATTGTATCTGATCAGGAAGGCCATTCCCCAGCTAACACGCGGCTGGTGGTGGAAAAAGCCGCCAGCCGCTGGTATGCGACATTAGCCACAAAATAAAATCAAACTGGCGTCATGGTAATTGAGATTGAGTCTCAATTGACATGACGCTGCGGAATCCCTAACATAATTCAGAGAATGTTGCTGGACTTTTTCAGGCGAATCGGTGGATTTGCCTGTTTTTAGGGGTTTTTTCATGCCGACAGATGAAGGCACAATAGAGACGCTGGCCAATCAGGAATATAAATGGGGTTTCGTCACCGACATTGAGGCCGACGCCTTACCCAAAGGCCTGAATGAAGATATTGTCCGTGCTATTTCCAAACGGAAAAATGAGCCTGAATTCATGACGCAGTGGCGACTCAAAGCCTACCGCCATTGGCTGACCATGACCGAACCGAAGTGGCCGAATGTGAAATATCCGGAAATTGATTTTCAGGATGTGATTTATTACTCGGCTCCGAAGGCCAAAAAACAACTCAAAAGCCTGGATGAAGTTGATCCGGAACTGCTGCGCACCTACGAAAAGCTGGGCGTGCCGCTGGAAGAACAGAAAATATTTGCCGGTGTGGCGGTGGACGCCGTTTTTGATTCGGTATCTGTCGCGACAACCTTTAAAGCCAAGCTGGCGGAAATGGGCGTGATTTTCTGCTCCTTTTCCGAAGCTGTGCAGGAACATCCGGAACTGATCAGCAAATATTTAGGTTCGGTGGTGCCATATTCGGATAACTTTTACGCCACGCTGAATTCCGCGGTATTCAGTGATGGCTCATTTTGTTATGTACCCAAAGGCGTGCGCTGCCCGATGGAATTGTCCACTTATTTCCGGATCAATGCCAAAAATACCGGGCAGTTTGAGCGCACTTTAATTATTGCGGATGAAGGGGCGTATGTCAGTTATCTCGAAGGTTGCACCGCCCCCATGCGGGATGAAAATCAGTTGCACGCGGCCGTGGTGGAACTTGTAGCGCTGAAGGGTGCACAAATTAAATATTCCACCGTGCAGAACTGGTACCCTGGTGATAAAGAGGGCAAAGGCGGCATCTATAATTTTGTCACCAAGCGCGGCAAATGTATGGACAGTGCCCGCATTTCCTGGACGCAGGTGGAAACCGGTTCTGCAATCACCTGGAAATACCCCAGCGTGATTCTGCAGGGGGATAATTCCATCGGCGAGTTTTATTCCGTCGCGCTGACCAACCACATGCAGCAGGCGGATACCGGCACAAAAATGATCCATATTGGCAAAAATACCCGCAGCACCGTGGTATCCAAAGGTATCTCCGCGGGGAAGGGACAGAACACCTACCGCGGGCTGATTAAGATTTTGAAAAATGCCGCCAATGCCCGCAATTACACGCAGTGTGATTCGCTGCTGCTGGGGGATAAATGCGGTGCCCATACCTTCCCGTATATCGAAGTTCGCAACACCAGCTCCAAGGCTGAACATGAAGCTTCCACCTCCAAAATTGGTGAGGATCAGCTTTTTTACTGCAAACAGCGCGGTATTTCTCTGGAAGACGCGGTCAATATGATTATCAACGGCTTCTGCAAGGAAGTGTTCCGGGAACTGCCGATGGAATTTGCGGTCGAAGCCCAAAAATTGCTGGGCGTAAGCCTTGAAGGCAGTGTCGGATAACGCTGGAAAATAATCTCCGCGTTTGACCGTGGGAATGCAGGAACAACCCTGAACCAAATTTGAAAAGGAAACATGGATTATGGCATTGGTTGAAATAGATAATTTGCAGGCTGCCGTGGGCGGCAAGCCGATACTTAAGGGCATTGATCTGACCATTAACCCTGGTGAAGTTCACGCCATCATGGGGCCCAACGGTTCAGGAAAAAGCACGCTTTCATCCGTGCTGGCAGGCCGGGAGACATATACGGTTACGGGCGGTAGCGTGCTGTTTGACGGCAAAGACTTGCTGGACTTATCTCCGGAAGAGCGGGCCTGCGAAGGCCTGTTTATGGCGTTTCAGTATCCGGTGGAAATTCCGGGCGTGACCACCAGCTATTTTCTGAAGGCGGCGGTGAACGCCATTCGTAAGCATCATGGTCAGGAAGAACTGGATGCCATGGATTTCCTGAAAATGGTCAAAGAGAAAATGGCTTTGCTGGAAATGGATAAGACATTTTTGAACCGGTCCGTGAATGAAGGATTTTCCGGCGGCGAGAAGAAGCGAAATGAGATTTTTCAGATGGCGGTACTGAATCCAAAATTCGCCATTTTGGATGAAACGGATTCCGGCCTGGACATTGACGCCTTGAAAATTGTCGCCAACGGGGTCAATGCCCTGCGCAGCCCGGAGCGGGCCATTCTGGTGGTCACGCATTATCAGCGGTTGCTGGACTATATTGTGCCGGATTTTGTGCACGTGTTGTGCGATGGCAGAATTGTGAAATCCGGCGGCAAGGAATTGGCGCTGGAATTGGAAAAGCGCGGCTACGCCTGGTTGGAAACCGCTGCCGCTTAAGTATGACGCAATAAAATTCCCCGGAGTAATTATGACCGCAACAACCATCAGCCCGGATAACACAGGGATATTTTCTGCCATGGGCCCAAGCTATGGCTTGCCGTGGCTGCAGCAGCGGCGCACCGAGGCTATGGAACTATTTGAAAGTATCGGCCTGCCGCCCGTGACACATGAAGACTGGCGGCTGACCAATACCGCACAAATTGCCAAGATCAATTTTAGCGCGCCCGGCACCGGCAGACCCCTGACCCCGGAGCAACTCGGCGGCCTGTGTTTGAAAAAACTTGGTGCCCAGCAGATTGTGTTTGTAGACGGAAAATTCTCTCCGGAGTTGTCCAGTCCCGGCGGAAAAGTTGAAGTTCTGACCATCCGGCAGGGTATGGAAAAGCATGGCGACCGTGTGCAGCGGTTTTTGGGCCGCGAAATGCCGGGCCAATCCAATGGCTTTTCAGCGATGAATCTGGCGGGGTTTGAAGACGGTGCCTTTATTTATTTGCCGCCGGATCAGGGTGAAATGGGTCTGGTTCATCTGCTGTGGATCACCGCATCGCATGATCAACCGGTGGTTGTGCATCCACGCAATCTGCTGATTATTGGCTCAAATACTCATATCACACTGGTGCAAACCTATGCCGGCTTTTCATCCCAGCCCACGCTTTGCAATGCCGTGACGGAAATGGTTGTCGGCAAGGGCGCAAAGGTTGAACTCATTAAATTGCAGCGGGAACGTGATACCGCCTTTCATATTGCCAATGAGGCGATCCATGTGCACGAACATGCTCAAGTGCAATCGCTGGTAGTGAATACCGGCGGACATCTGGTACGCAACAACATCACCGTGCATCTTGCCGAGCCGTTTGCTCAGGCCACACTCAACGGTTTGACCTTGGCCGCAGGTGATCAGCATATTGATAATCACACGATGCTGGATCATGCGCGGGAAAACTGCCCGAGCCATGAATTGTATAAGAATCTTCTGGGCGGCCGGGCCAGCGCGGTATTTCGCGGCAAGATTCTGGTGCGGCCGGACGCCCAGAAAACCGACTCCAAGCAGACCAGCAAAACCATTCTGCTTTCCGATGCGGCGGTAATGAATTCACAGCCGCAGCTTGAAATTTACGCCGATGATGTGAAATGCACCCACGGCTCGACAACCGGCCCGCTGGATGATGAGCAATTATTCTATCTGCGGTCGCGCGGGGTTGCCGCCGCGGACGCCGGCGCACTGTTGACTTACGCCTTTGCCCGCGATGTGCTGTTAAAGATATGGCACACCGGCATGCGTGAATATCTGGAAGAATTTGTCGCCGCTGAATTGCATCGGCTGCATCTGGATCAGGCGGAATCATGACCACCACAACCACCAAACCTGCGGTCGCTAAAGCGGCCAAAGCACCGGCGTTTGATAGCGCGGCCATCCGTTCTGATTTTCCGCTGTTACAGACGCAATCACACGGAAAACCGCTGGTTTATCTGGACAATGCGGCCACCAGCCAGAAGCCGCAGGCGGTTATTGCCGCCACGGCTCGTTATTACACGAATTACAATGCCAATATTCATCGCGGTGTTTACAAATTAAGTGTCGATGCCACGGCAGCGTATGAAGCCGCACGGGAAAAAGTTGCACGATTTATCAATGCTCCATCAGCTAGAGAAGTTGTATTTGTGCGCGGTGCCACCGAGGCAGTGAATCTGGTAGCCGCCACCTGGGGCATGGAAAATATCCATTCCGGCGATGAAATAATTCTTTCGGAAATGGAACACCATTCCAATATTGTGCCCTGGCAATTATTGGCCCACCGGACCGGTGCGGTTATCAAGGTTGTTTCAGTTTCCGATGGTGGTGAATTATCGCTGGAGCATTACGCGCAACTGCTTTCCGAGCGCACACGTCTGGTGGCGCTTACGCATGTATCCAATGCGCTGGGGACGATCAACCCCGTTGAACGCATTGTCTCCATGGCCAAGGCCCGCGGTATTCCCGTGCTTGTTGATGGTGCACAATCGGTTCCGCATCTGGCCATTGATGTGCAGAAAATCGGGTGCGACTTTTTTGTGTTTTCGGGGCATAAACTTTATGCACCCACCGGCATCGGGGCGCTGTGGGCCAAGGGTGCACTGCTGGAAAAAATGCCCCCGTACCAGGGTGGCGGAGACATGATCAGCACGGTGAGCTTTGCCGGATCAACCTGGAATGACATACCGCATAAATTTGAAGCCGGCACGCCGCACATTAGTGGAGCGATCGGCTTGGGCGTGGCAATTGATTATCTTGGCGCCATCGGCATGGACGCCATCGCCGAGTATGAACATGATCTGCTGCTGTATGCCACAAAACAGTTAATGCGAATTTCCGGGTTACATATTATTGGAACCGCGCCGGAGAAAGCTGCGGTGATCTCCTTTATCATGGAAAATATTCATCCCCATGATATCGGCACGATTGTTGATGGCGAAGGCGTGGCGATTCGCACCGGGCATCATTGCTGTCAACCTCTGATGGATCACTACAATATTGCCGCAACGGCACGGGCGTCTCTGGCGTTTTACAATAACCGGGAAGATGTGGACCGCCTGGTGGCAGCTGTTGAAAAAGTCAAAGAGGTATTCAGCTAATGTCCGACCTGCGTGATCTTTACCAGCAGACGATTCTTGACCATACGCGCAAACCGCGGAATAAGCATGAAATGCCGAATGCGACTTCGACCGCCGACGGCCATAATCGGCTTTGCGGCGATAAAATCCGGCTCTTCCTGAAATTAAACGCCGGCGTCATAGAAGACATAAGCTTCACCGGTAATGGGTGCGCCATTTCCACAGCT
>JAKAZF010000053.1:0-3645 GCA_021826605.1 Planctomycetota bacterium
GCGATGTTGAAGTGGTCCGTACCAGCGCGGTTACGGGTTCAGGCGTCAAGGAATTGATCGAATATCTCGATTACGTCGCTACATTGCGTGAATTAAAAGCCGCAACCGATATGCCGGCACGCGGTTCGGTGGTTGAAGCCTTTATGGATCCGCTGCGCGGTGTCGTGGCACGGGTTATCGTGCGCAACGGCACATTGCGGGTCGGCGATTCCATCGTTTGCGGTCCGTCCTCCGGCCGGGTGCGTCAATTGCTTGATGATAAGGGGCACAGCATAACCGAGGCCGGCCCGGCAATGCCGGTGGAAGTCATCGGGCTGGACAATGTTCCCGTCGGCGGTGATTCGATGTACGTTGTCGATGATCCGGCGCAGGCCAAAGCCATTGCGCAGCAGCGTGCGCAGATGGATCGTGAAAATGAGATCGCGCGTCGGCATAAAGTCACGTTGGATAATCTCTTTGATACCATCAAGCGCGATAAAGTCAGAGAACTCAATATGATTCTCAAGGCCGACGTGCAGGGATCCGTGGATGTCTTGAAAAAGACCATGACCGAAGAACTTTCCGATGAGGTGCAGGTTAAACTGCTGCATGCCGCCGTGGGCGGTATAACCGAAAGTGATGTGCTTCTGGCGGATGCTTCCGGTGCCATTATAGTGGGTTTCTCAGTGGTGCCCGATGAATCGGCTCGCAAACTTGCCGAACAATTGCGGGTTGAAATACGGCTGTATCGGGTGATTTATGAAATCACCGATGACATTCGCAAGGCGCTGGGTGGCATGTTATCTCCTGAGCAGCAGGAGCAATCGATGGGGCATGCGGAAATTCGGCAGGTGATTCGAGTTGGCCGTCTGGGCAATATTGCCGGCTGCATGGTTACCGATGGCATCCTGCATCGCAGCAATAAATATCGCCTGATTCGTGATGGCGTGGTGGTGGTGGAAAATCTCGCTTTGGAATCGCTCAAGCGTTTCAAGGATGATGTGCGCGAAGTTCGCGGCGGGTTGGAATGCGGTCTTAAGCTGGTCGGATACGACGATATTAAAATCGGAGATCGGCTTGAAGCGTATAAGACCGTGGATGTTGCCCGAACGTTGTAATACCCTCCGGGGTTTGGCGTTCAATTCAGTGTGGGTTCGTGTGGCCCGCTTGGAGACGCAATATTCGTACATGGCGAAGCGGAAATTGATCCGATGAGTATCAGACAGCAGAAAATTGAATCCCAGGTTCGCCGTCTGGTCAGTGAAGCGATATTGCGGGAGCTATCCGATCCGCGTATCAGCGGATTGCTTAGCGTTACGCGCGTTAAAGTATCGCCGGATCTGCGCGAAGCCCGCGTTTATGTCAGTATTTTATCAGATCGATCGGAATCGACGGTCATGAGCGGACTGATTTCCGCGCGCGGCGTGATTCAAAAGCACGTTGCCAACGGTATGAATATCCGATATGCCCCGCGACTGTCGTTCGAGCTTGATGAATCATTAAAACGCCAGGCCGAAGTGCTCAAGGCTCTGGATTCGGCGGTACATAATGAGCATGGTAACACCATCGGCGGGCCGGAAATCCCCTCCGATGAAACTCCCGATCGTAACACTTGATGATGAGGTTCCCATGAATAAATCGGGTCCCAACCAGGACACGCTGAACAAGATTATCAAGCGGCTGATCAAGGCCGCGCCGTCCGGACATCACGAAAAGCTTGAGCCTCTGGCTCGCCTTGTCCGGGCATTTCTGGAATTCGATTGTGATTCCAACCGATTGCTCGCCGCCGAGGCGCGCATCATGAGTTCCGTTGTTGATTTCAACGAACTGCGTGTCACACCCGCAATTGAGCTGGCCGCCGCGTTGGGCGTGCGCTACCCATTTGCCGAAGCTCGTTGTGCCATGCTCCATCGCACACTTCAATCCATTTTCGACCGGGAACATCAGATGAGTCTTGATGGCCTGCATGGCATGAAAAAAGCCGATATTCGCAAATATCTGCAGACGCTTGCCGGTATGAATCCATACGTTGAAGCGGTTGTGGCTCTGGAATGTTTTGATGTTGCCGCCGCGCCCGTTGATACAAAGCTGCAACTTTGGCTGATCAGCAAAGATTGCTTCCCCGCCGAAATCAGCCTGCCGGAAATGCAGCATATTCTTGAAAAGCACATCCGTGCCGCGGATATGTTGAAATTTCATCATGGCGTCCGCAAGGAAATTGATGATTGGGCACCCCGGGTCTGGCCCAAGGCCGCGAAAATTCCTTCTCCCATGCTGGCACCGCCCGCGGTCAATGCCTCGACTACGACTCCTCCGGCCAAGCCGCCAGTTGAGGCACCGGCCGCCAATCATGCGCCAGCCAAGGCGGCATCAGCTAAATCCGCAGGCCATACAGTCAAACATTCGGGCAAAGGCAAGCACCATGCCAACAAAGGTAAGTAGATCATTACCTGATACTGACAGGGACATCTACACCATACAACCTCTTCCTGATTGATCTGGAGTTATACATGTTAAAACCATCACCCAATGTTCTCCGTTTGGGTATTCCCAAGGGTTCACTGGAAAATGCCACCGTTGATCTTTTTGCCAAAGCCGGCTGGCGGATTTCAATTAATGATCGCAGCTATTTTCCTTCAATTGATGACCCGGCCATCGAAGTCGTTCTCTTTCGTGCGCAGGAAATGTCCCGCTACGTTGAAGAAAACGTCATTGATGTCGGCCTCACCGGTTCCGACTGGATTAAGGAAAACAAGTCCGACGTACACGAAGTTGCAGAACTGGTCTACAGCAAAGCCACGAGCCGGCCGGCCCGTTGGGTGCTCGCCGTTCCGCAGGAATCCAGCGTGAAGGGGCCGGAAGACCTTCGCGACGGCGTTATTGCAACGGAACTGGTCAACGTTACCAGACAATATTTTCACGATCGCAACATTCCCGTGCGTGTTGAATTCAGTTGGGGGGCAACGGAAGTAAAAGCACGGCTGCTCGATGCGATTGTCGATATCACCGAAACCGGTTCGTCGATTCGTGCCAATAACCTCCGCATTATTGATACGCTTCTCACCAGCACCACCCGGTTGATTGCCAATCACACTGCCTGGCAGGAGCCTGTCAAGCGAGAAAAAATTGAAAATATTGCGCTGTTGCTGCAGGGGGCGATTAACGCGAGGGAAAAAATTGGGCTGAAACTCAATGCGCCCAAGGAAAAGCTGGAAGCCGTTCTGAAAATACTTCCAGCTGAAAAATCGCCTACAATCTCGGCTCTGGCGGATGGTTCCTGGATCGCCGTAGAAGTGATAATCGAAGAAAAAATGGAACGCGAGATTATACCGCTGCTTAAGCGGGCCGGAGCGACGGGCCTTATCAGTTATCCTCTTAACAAGGTCATCGCATGATCAGGCTTCCACCTGTCCGGTTTTTTCGATTTGGCGGTATTGCCCGCGGACCGGCAATCATGCTGACGATGTTTATTCTTGCGGCGGCGTTTACAGCATGGGCCAGCCCGGTGTCCGCGGCAATCGCGCCAATGCATAGCGCTGATGCCGGCTTGGTTGCCGTGCCTAAAGATCCGGAGTGGGCCAAGTATGTTCTGCTCGCGGTCATCTGGACGCTGGTCATTGCCGCGGTCATCGGACCGATGTACCGATTTTTACACCGTAAATCCGT
>JAKAZF010000053.1:3655-10058 GCA_021826605.1 Planctomycetota bacterium
GATGGTAGTATTAAATTCCAGTTGGATTTCCGGGTAACGCATTCCGGAAGTCAATAGTTAAGGAGTCCATTATGGCAGCCGATTCATCATTTGATATCGTCAATGAAGTCAACCTTCAGGAACTTGACAATGCGGTTGTACAGGCGCAAAAGGAAATTGCCACGCGTTTCGATTTCCGTGGCACCGCAGCCGCCGTTTCAGAACTGGATAAAAAAGAAAAGCTCATCACCGTAACCGCGGATGATGAAACCCAGCTTGATGCCGTGATTCAGGTCCTGATCTCCAAAATGGTCAAGCGCGGAGTTGATGCCCGAAGTCTGGACAGACAAAAACTGGAAGCGGCAACGCACAAAACCGTTCGGCAGAAAATTAAACTTAAAAGCGGAATTGATCGTGAAACGGCCAAGGCGCTGCAAAAGCGGATCAAGGATCTGGGGTTAAAGGTTAACGCCAGTATCCAAGGTGAATCTTTGCGCGTCAGCGGCGCAAAAAAAGATGATCTGCAGGCGGTGATGGCGGACCTGCGGGCCAAACCTCCGGAAATTCCGATTCAGTTTAACAATTATCGATGAATTTTTCTTGGCGTTCCCATCGATGCGGGGTTATGCTAACAATTATTGGCTCACGCGCATTACGCCGGGTTGATGAGCCTGCAATGGTGCTGAAAATGTTGAAATCAATGAAACGAAAAAAAGTTGCCGCGACAGCAGTTCTCAGTGGGCTTATGATCCTCGCCCTTGCGGCGTGTTCGGATCAGCCGCAGCGGCCGGCGCGACCACCGATTTCTCTGCAGGACATGCACCTCAAGCCTTCGATTTATCCCGCCCTGCGCGGAACCATTCGGTCGGTTGCCGCATTGGCCTATTCAAGTCCGATCATTGTGCGGGGCTGGGGAGTTGTTGCCGGCCTGCCGAATACCGGCAGCGGTGAAATGCCTCCGGGCATTCGCAATATTCTCGCCAATCGCCTGCTGAAAAACGGCGCGGGATATCTAAGCCGTGGAACTCAGCAGTATGACCCCAACCGTATCTTGAGTTCCCGGCAGATCGCGGCGGTATTTGTTGAAGGGGCCATCCCCGCCATGGCAACCGCCGGAACGCATTTTGATCTTTACGTCACCGCACTTTCCGGAACCGCCACAACCAATTTGGAAAATGGCCTGCTTTGGCCCGTTCCGTTGCGCACCCATATTCGTAAAATTGTCCAGACCACTGCGATTGCCCGTGGCATGGGGCCGGTTTTCTGCAATCCTTTTAATGTCAGTGGCGCTTTGAAAAAGCCGGCTGATATTATCCGCAACGGGCGTGTTCTCGGGGGTGGAATTGTCACCCGCAGCCTGCCGGTTATGCTTGAGCTTTACAGCCCGTCGTACCGTATCAGCGCCCTGGTGGAGCGTATTATTAATGAGCGTTTTGGGGGATATCCTCCCATCGCAACGGCGGAAAATGATATGATGATCCGCCTGCGGGTTCCACGAAAATATCGGCGTCATCCCGCACGATTTGTCCGTCGGGTCATGTCGCTTTATCTGCAACGCAATATGCCGGGATTTGCTGCTTCCCAGGCGGCAGTACTTATTAAGGCTCTGCGTGATCCCAATGCTCCGGATGACCAAATCGCACTGGCTCTGGAGCAGCTTGGCCGGCCCATTATTCCCATTTTACGCCTGCACTATAATTCCCCCCAGTCCGCTGTACGGTTCTTCAGCGTACTGGCGGGAAGCTTTATTGGTGATGAAGATGCCATTCCCGTGCTGGCCAAATATGCCACCGATTCCAAAAGCCCCTTCCAGCGCCGAGCCATACGGGACCTGGCCCGATGCGGTGATCGTGTGAATGCTACGCTGGCCTATTCTAAACTGCTGCACACCAATGATACGGAATTAAAAATCCTGGCTTATCGAGGACTGGCTGATCTTCATTCTTCCCATCTGTATCGGCAGCCTTTCATTGGTCGATTTCTTATGAATGTTTTGCCCGCGGATGCCTCTTCCCTGATATATGCTACCTCGCATCGTGTTCCACAAATCGCTGTTATCGGCCATGTGCCCGTGCTGGTTCCCGGAACATTGTATATCAGCCCGCACGGTGCTTTAACTGTTAATTATCCTCTCCATGCGGCCCATGCCGCCAGCGGGAAATCCAGTTATCCGGTTATGCTTTATTTCCGAGATCCATTGACCCACAAGGTTGTGGAATTGAGTTGTAAACCGCAGTTGCCTGCTATTATTTCGGCCCTGGCCACCGCACCAGATCCCTTTTCGCCAAAATTCAACCCAAAGGAACCCTATATTGCAATTTCCTACCAAAGGCTGGTTACCATGTTGTATACCATGTGTAACAGCGGTGAACTAAATGCCACCTTCCGGCTTGAAAGAATGGCTAATCGTAACCGCGCGATGTTTGCATCGCTCAATGAACCCCGTCCCAGCCGCAGCACCATGAATCTTGCGACTGCGGCAACGCAAAAAGGAAAAAACGTCGGCAGCGGTTCGCTGGAATATTCCACATCGCTTCCGGGTGAGGTTCCCGGGAAGTAAGATCACCCGGTGCGCAGACTGTGTAAGCCGAACTGTTTTTCGCAAAAGAATAAAATTTGCATGCGCATCACGACTGCTCCTTCAAGGCTCAAACCACTTCAGAGGAGTCTGTATTCGGGCGGCTCGGTCACGGAATAACGGAATATTTGCGCTTTTTTGCTTTTTGCGTCCCATATCCAGAATTCCACTATCAACATTGTGAATTGTATCTCATCCCTTGGCTCATTATTGCCGATAAACAACCATGGATGCGGTTGACAACCGATCCGCGATCAGGGGCTGTCGGGCCTCTGTGCAGCCCAGCCGACATGAGGCTGTGATACGTCGCGGGGAGGCTGATACCTCCGCGGAAGTGATTGTGGGGACGTTGAGCCGAACGGATGAGGCTCAAGATAAGGTTAACATTGCGGTCGAAAGCTGCGAAAGAAGCCATACCAGGATGATATGGACCACGCGCTGACGACTTTTGGAGCAGTAGAAAATTATGGACACGCTTACTTTGCCACAGCAGGTGCAGGAATTCCTGAATTATCTCCAGTTTGAGCGCCATTTCTCCACCTATACCAGTAAATGCTACGGTGCCGACCTGCGACAATTCGGACTCTTTCTCGCCGGCGTGCAGGATATACCGGCCAGTGTTCTGTTATCCCAGCCGGCGTCCGGTAATGCGGCGGTGAATCTTTCACGCGAAATGCAGAACAAACAGGCGAACCATCCTGAAGAACCGCCCCCGCAGCAGATTCAGGAACTTCTGCTCAATGCGGGCGCTGAAGACGTTCGGCGTTATCTTCAGCATATGCGCGAGCATAACTATTCCAAAGCCACTGTTGCGCGGAAACTTGCCACGCTTCGGAGCTTTTTCAAATACCTCAATAAGCGGGGGCTGACCGGTAATAATCCGATGCTCAGTATCCGCACGCCGAAACTGGACAAACGTCTGCCGAAATTCATGACCGAAGAACAGGTAACGCGCCTGCTGCAAACCCCGGACGATACCGATCTGCTTGGATCGCGCGATAAAGCCATGCTGGAAGTGATTTATTCCTCCGGTTTGCGCGTAAGCGAACTGGTCGGATTGAATATTGATGATCTTGATGTCGCCGCCGGTGTGATCAAAGTGCGCGGTAAAGGCAAAAAAGAGCGTGTCAGTCCGGTTGGACAGACCGCCGTTAATGCTCTGACCAAGTACATCGATCAGAGGAAACTCATTATGGCGCAGGATTCGCCCAATGCGCCATTGTTTATCAATAAACATGGTCAGCGTTTAAGTACTCGTTCGGTTCGCAGGAAGCTGGATAAATATCTGATTGAGGCGCACCTGGACCCGGATATCAGCCCGCATACATTGCGGCACAGTTTTGCCACGCACATGCTTAATCATGGCGCCGATCTGCGCGTGGTGCAGGAACTACTGGGGCACCAGAGCCTCAGCACCACACAAATATATACGCACCTGACCACCAAGCGCATTCAGGACGTATATGAAAGCGCCCATCCCCGCGCTAATGAAGTGTCCTCGTAATGTAGAACGCACCAGTGTCAGTTTATCCGCAACCGCACCGGCTTCCATGCCGGTGCTTTTTTTTAGTTCCGCATCCAATGGCCATGATAATCGGCAAATGGCTGTGAAATGAACGTGGCCACGGGCAGTTGCGGAGAACCATTGAGGTCAATAGTCTATAGGCCAAAGCGGCGGATCTGTCCGCAGGACACAAAACGCTGCTATTGATTGCACGGACTTATGCCTTTGTGAGAAACAATGCGAACCCCGAAAGAGTCGGAAAACGTTTATCGATTCTTATTGCACGGAATCGAATCAGGGCGGTTTCGCGTGTATGATCGCATACCGACGGAGCGTGTTCTGGCAACGCGCTTTGGTGTATCTCGGCCAACGGTGAGTCGGGCGATTCACCGGCTGGTAAAGCAAAAGTTCATCAAGCGTAATGGTAAGGCTGGTTCGGTTGTGATTGCTGCGCCACCGCGACGGAGGCTTGCATTTGGCGCGGTATTATGGGGATTGGCGCGACAGCATCAGGAAGAATCGCCATTTGGCGGCGCGGGCAGCGAGTTACTCTATCGGTCCAGCCTGGAAGGATGGTCGGTCATACTTCATGATCCCACCTGGACGGATAATCCAACGGAATCCGGATTGGCTGGTCGATACAAACGCATCGCCGAGGAATTCATCGAACGAAAAGTGTCAGGCATATTTCTAATGCCGCAGGAAATTCTGGCGGATCAGTACATATCATCGACCGCCGCGCTTGTCGATGATTTTCATGCTGCCGGAATACCAGTGGTGCTTATAGATCGCGACATTGTACGGTATCCCGCGCGGAGTCGTGTGGATCTTGTTGGTCTTGACAACTTCGGAGCTGGTTTTACTCTTGCCGAACACTTTATCAAACTGGGCTGCCGCAAAATTGAATTTTTTGCCTATTCCACGCGAGTGCCAACCCAGGAATCACGCATAGCGGGTTATCTGAAAGCTATGGAGTATCACGGAATCCGCGTTGATTCCGGAAGTGTCCATCACGGCAATCTCTTTGATCATACCTTCGTCACCACAGCGCTGCTGCGCAGACGTCCGGAGGCAGTTCTCGTCGTCAGCGATTCGCGTGCGGCTTGTGTCATGCGGTTTGCACTTGAGTCGGGATTAAAAATACCGCAGGATCTCCGCATTGGCAGTTTTGATGATCTCCCAAGTGCGGCGCGATTACCTGTGCCGCTTACCACAATTCGGCAGCCCGCATCCGGACTTGGCTATCTCGCCTTCCGTACGATGATGCAGAGAATTGACGAGCCGACGCTTCCGCCCGTGCATTCTGAATTGACCGGCGAATTGGTGATCCGGGCATCATCGGGGACCGCAATTACATCGCGTGTGCCGCGGAAATAATCCAACGATAAAACTGCTTCAGGGCCAACCGAAGCCCGGACGTCCGGGTGCATGCGTTGACCCGCCATTGAGCCGGCACCCGGCCTTGTATCTCCCGTCCCTTCGGCCGTGGTGCCGCTCCGGCGAAGCAATCTTTCCATCTGTGCGATCTCCAAGCAACGCTCCGAGATCCTTTCAAGTGCCGGTAATTCAATATCTGTATGCGCAAGTGGAGTCATTAGGCGGATTGGGTGGCCCGCCTGTAAGCGACTGTTCAAGAAATATGGTAATAAAATAACAGAACGCTGATTGTGGGATTATGTCAATTTATTTAAGAGCATCTGCGCTTTTTGAAGCATATTATGGGCTAAATATGGTAACAGAATAGCGACAGTGACTATCGTTGTTTTTGATGCCACTTAATATCTGCGTATAGTTAAAACCATAAGGTGACAGCCGGATCTGAACAACATCTCGATCCGATTGAATTGAAGTTTTATGCGTTCGTTTTCTCAGCAGAAGGTGCTCTGAGCCGAACAAAGATTCGAAGAATTGGCAATGGCTCAGCCAGAAATGTTCGCAGTCTGTTTTGTGGATTTGCTGTGAATCCCGGGATTGCGGAAGCTTTCTGTCCCATCAGGTGATCGAAAGCAACGGGCAGACCTTTCGTTGGCTGCCTGCATTTATGTCATCCGCCCGCGACGGTGCAGTAAGAGGAGAATGTATATGTCTGTTTCAAAATCAGGTTTGGTAACTCTGGCAAGCTTGGCCATTGCGGTATGTGTTTCGAGTTGGACAACGGCTAGATCCCAGGCTGACACCGTTAATGTCCAATTTGAGGGAACCGGAGTCTTTACACCTCAACAGGGGTCATTTTCAGGCAACCAGGGAGTGTATACAGGCGACGGGATTGCTGCGCCGGTTTGGAACGTGTTGTCCGAGCCGGCAGGTGCAACCAGTGATTCGATGAGTAATCTGGTGACGTC
>JAKAZF010000054.1 GCA_021826605.1 Planctomycetota bacterium
GCCTGATTGCCTGTTTAGACGACGTCGAAGTTCTGCTGGATGCCCCCGATGACTTTGTAAATGCCCCAACCTTGGAAAAGGCAGCAAAACGATGAACCATTTACGCATGAATTATCAGAACGCCCTACTGCGCGTCATGACAAATATGCTGCTCTTAGCCGTTGTCTTGCTGGCAGGGGCTGGCCGTGGCCTGCACGCGGCGGCCCGGCAACAATCTGCTGGTAGCTCGGCCCCTGTCGCAATGGCCCAAGCAAAACTGCAGCACGCGAAGATCCTTATGATTCTCAATGCTTTGCAGAGCCGCGGTAAAACGCTGCGCAATTTTCAGGCCCATCTGGTAGTGCAGGTGCATCATCTGCGAACCGACGAAAAGGATATGAATATCGGCCATATCTGGTATCAGCAGAAAAACTCAACCACCCGATTTGATATCCGTTTTAATATGCTGGTGGTTGATGGAGCCATTGCCAAACGCCATGCGGATCATGATATTGTTTTTGATGGTCACTGGCTTATCGACCGCAACGAAAGCGCCAAAATATTCCGGAAAATTGAGATCGCGCCACCGGGAAAAAAATTCAATCCATTGCGCCTTGGCCAGGGGCCGCTGCCAATTCCCATTGGGCAAAAGCCCGCGGATGTGGAAAGAGAATTTCACGTCCAATTGCTCAAAAATAAAAAAATGCCCCCGCATACGGTTGGCTTAAAACTTATTCCACGTGATAAATCGGCGTTTACTTTTGTAGAAGTGGATTTCTGGATCAATACGCGACTATGGCTTCCGATTAAAATAATCCGCACGGATCCCGACGGAACTCCCACGACCGCCCTGCTAAGCAAGGTTGTCCTGAATAAACCCATGCGGCATGATTTTCATTTATCACCACCGGGAAGCGGATGGACGGTTGTGGTGAAACATTACCGTGGCCCGTAGGTTTCCAGGGGTATTGCGGCTATGAAATGCCCATCGCGCGGAGATTTTCCAAGCTGATCTTCAGGCTTTCAAACGGATCACGTTGGCAAACGTCCTGCTCAATAATGTACCATTGAACTCCGACTTTGGCGGCGGCAGCCAAAATAGCGGGCCAGTTTAGATTACCCTCCCCCACTTCTGCCATGATTTGTCGATCCTCACAAATGACCAGATCTTTGAGATGCAGCAGAGGCTGACGCGATGAGAGAACTTCTATCCAGGCGGCAGGATCACCGCCGCCGTGTTGAACCCAATACGTATCTAACTCAGCACCTACCAGCTTCGCGTCCGCATGATCAAAAAATATTTCCAGTCCGTTTTTTTTTCCAAAACGCTGGAACTCAAACGAATGATTATGGTAGGAAACATGCAGGCCCAGCGGTTGAAGAGTCCGCGCAGCCTGCGTGGCCAGTGCCGCGCATTGGGCATAGCCTGCGGCAGATTTTCTGTAAGGAACCGGGGCGATGGGTATGGCGGTGTACCGGCAAGCCAGGATGTGGTGTTCCTCGGCGACTTTTTCCGGTTCCTGCATCAGGCGATCCAGTGAAACATGTGTTGCGCAGCACGTCAGGCCTTCGCCGGAGAGAATTTTGGCCAATTCCTGCGTCTCAATAGGCCCCATTCCGGAAGCTTGAATCGCCTGATAGCCGATTTTTCTGACGCGTGCCATGGTTGCCGCGATATCCGTCGGTGTTTTACAAAACTCGCGCAGCGTAAACATCTGGGCGGCAATACGGGACGGTGTTGTCATCGCATGGACTCCTGCTTGGGTCCCCCGCGGGAGCCATTCCATCAACCGCCGAAATAATCAGAAAGAATTTTCTTTTTGCTGCTTGGCGGATTCTGGGCGATCAGGGCGGGATCGGTGGTGACAATAATCACGCCGGCCATGGCACCGGGAAAACCGTGTACGCCCGGTCGGTGGGCCGGCTGAACGCTGTGATGATAAATCTTGGAAAGTATGGCGTGAACCGGGCAGTAATACGGATAAATGCCGGGTTTGGTCAGCACCAGCTTATAGCTATGCACACCGGCCTTGGCCCCTGTGGTTCCCATGAGCATTCCTGAATTAATGGCGGCATTCGGCTGGCCCGTGGTCGGGTTGTAGCCGTTGACCATGTGCGCTCCGGTATCTTCATTAATAAAAATCACCGGCTCCCCCGGCGCAACAGCCACGATGGATTCCACAAACGCATTGGCGCCATCCATGTGAATGTAAACGGGCTTCATGGAAGCCGCTGCCGGCGCAGGCGCAGTCTGAGCTACGAGCGGTCGCATCGGGTGAAACACCAGCAGCGTGGTCGTAAGCACTGCACCAAGAATAAAAGAAGCGACACCGATTCTAACTGTGGGGTTCATCACATGACTCCATAATTACCAAGAATTCTCTATAAACAGTTCACGCACACGTTATACGACTGCCGACGGGGATAGGATCTCAAAAGTATCGGCTTTTATGTCACGCCGCGACTGCCAAAGGCGGTGCAGGGATAAACTTCCGACATAGAGGTAGCCAAACATGAAAATAAGCATATATGGCACGCAGGAGGCAGCCCGGTCAAACCAGAGCGCAATGACAATGCAGGCCAGCAAATAAAGTCCAATGGCCACTTCCGCAAATGGAATCCACTGCGCCTTATGGGAAAATGCTCCGGCACGGCGTTTCCATTGATCCGGTGATTCATGGGTTCCTACACCATATTTTGGGGTGCGTACAAATTCGCTCTGATGCCCCGTCAAGCCCTCAATAACCGCGATAGCGTTGGCCAGACTTATTCCCATTCCAATGGCCATTAAAAAGGGCACCAGCAGAATACCGGCAAAATAATTCTCTTTGATTTCCCGCTGCGCCACCACATAAAACGTGCCGGCGGAAAACGTCAGGAGTGTAAAAAGCACCGACATAACCAACCAGAGAATGGGATAGGATGCAGAAAGCACACCGGCACCAGCAAAACAAAAAGCGGGAAAAAATAGAATCGCAACGAGGACTGCCAACGGATAGACCACACCGGAAGTAAGATGAAAAAACGCCTCAATTTTTACAGGCCACGGCTGTGATGAGCGCAAGACCGTTGGCAGCAGTTTCAACGACGTTTGGACACTGCCTTTAGTCCAGCGATGCTGCTGTTGCTTAAACGCTGTAATTTCGGGCGGCAACTCCGCCGGTGATGTTACATCGCCAAGATATTTAATCCGCCAGCCGTGCAACTGGGCGCGGTAAGATAAGTCCATGTCCTCGGTCAACGTATCATGCTGCCAGCCGCCGGCGTCCACAATTGCGGTCTTCCGCCATACGCCGCCGGTACCGTTAAAATTGATAAATCTGCCGCTGCGACTGCGCGCCGTATGCTCAATAACAAAATGACCGTCAAGGAAAATAGCCTGCGATCGCGTCAGCAGCGACTGGGTTCTATTGAGATGTTCCCAGCGGGTTTGCACACAGCCAATGTGCGGATCGGTAAATTCATGGATAACGGCCCGCAGCATTTCCCGGCGGGGCACGAAATCCGCATCAAAAATGGCTATAAATTCACCGGTAGAAGAGGCCATGCCGTTTTCCAGCGCTCCGGCCTTGAATCCCATACGACTGGTCCGGTGAATATACTGAATATCAAAGCCTTGCTGCCTGAATTGCTCGCAGGCCAGACGAGCCATCCCGGCGGAACAATCTGTGGAATCATCAAGGACCTGAATTTGCAGCAGTTCGCGAGGGTAATCGAGAGCACAGACGGCGGAAATTACTCGTTGAGCGACATAGCGCTCATTGAACAGGGGCAGTTGCACCGTAACGCGCGGCAGCGCAGTAAATTCAACCGGCTTGGCCGGAATTTTTCTGGAATTCCGGTAATACAGGAACACTTCCCAATAGCGATGCATACCGTAAATGGTCAAGACGACCAAGCATACGAAATAAAGCGTAATGGGCACAAATTCTAACGTTTCTTGCATCATTCCTTATCCCAAAGCCACCAATGCGGATTCCTTCGACCACTCAATTATCACGCGCCCACTGGCGCATAGGCCTTTTTTGAGTTTACGTCCTGTAAAAGTTGTTTGCAATACCTGAGGGTCAATTGATACGCTTTCAGGAATTAAATGCACCATTGTTATTTGGAAAGGCCATTATCCGTATTTTCGTATTTCTCCTGTATTTTACTTATTAAGCTTTCCGCTTCCTGAGTTTCAAGTTTACCGGGATGCCACGGAACAAAAAAGTTATCATCGCTTTTTCGCGGAATTATGTGGTAATGGGCGTGATGAACGGACTGCATGGCTTCAATGCCGCTATTGAGAAGAATATGACATGCCGGGGCTTGAACTGCGGCGCATATCGCACGCGCCAGAGCCGGAAGTTCATACGCTAATTCCGCAGCAACCTCCGAAGGCATATCAAATATATTGCGAATATGACGCTTGGGAATTACCAGGCTGTGGCCGGCAACCACGGGGCCAATATCCAGAAAGCACAAAATATTTTGGTTTTCCACAATTTTCTGGCAGGGAATTTCACCAGCGATAATTCGGCAGAAGATACATCCGCCGTCATAGGGGGACTGCTGTGACATTCAACGCTCCAAGGATCACTTCAGCGGGACACACTCAACTGTTTTTAAGTTTGCTCAACGCTGCGGGGATATCGGAAAAAAGACGACGCTCCAATTCACCGATTTTCTCGACCCGACGGGCATGGCGGCCATCTTCAAATGGAGCTTTCACCCAGGCCGATACAATACGGCGGATTAATTCACCACCCAGTAAATCCACCGCCAGGCATAGTACATTAGCATCGTTGTATCGGCGGGAAATTTCAGCCGTTAATTCATCGTGACAGATGGCAGCGCGAATGCCCGGAATTTTATTGGCCACAATCGACATTCCGATACCGCTGCCATCAAGCAGAATCGCCACCTGAGCCTTCCCCTCCACAATGGCCAGCGAAGCAGGCACGGCGAAATCAGGATAATCAGAGGCTTTGGCATCGAAGGCGCCAAAGTCCTCCACGCCATGGCCTTCCACCCGCAACTGCTCGATGAGCTGTTGTTTAATATTAAATCCACGATGATCGCAGGCCAGGGCGATATTCATAATTCCATCTCCACAACGCGATTACGAATCAGTTTTTCAAGCCGCTGTGCTGTTTTTCTATATACCTGTTCCCCCTGCCCGATGGGGTCATTAATATCGCCATCGGGGTCTAAAGTGAATGTTTTTTCACGCGCCGTCGGCGAACGCGATATTATTTCTTCACGATGCGCCTGCGTCATGGTAAATATCATATCGGCGCGCCGCAATAAATCATCGGTGAGAGGTGCGGACCGATGTTTTTGAATATCGGTCCCCATGGCGCCGAGAACTTTCACCGCATCTGCCGCCGGCGGCATGCCCCCCACGGCGTGAACTCCGGCGGAACGCACCAGAATATGGCGCGCCGGCAACTCGTCGACCGGAATATGAAGTCGCTCCGCCAGTATCTGCGAAGCCAGCCCCGCGGCCATAGGGGACCGACAGGTATTGCCGCTGCAAACAAAAACGATCACCGTATCCTCCAGGCGGCGAATTACGCGTTGGGCGATGGCACCTTCGCGCAGAATCTCCAGTTGATGCCCCGTAACGCGCACCAGGGTGGAGAGTTTTTTATAGCGCGGCGGCGGTCCCGCAACGGTAACCGATAACTGCCGATGTATTTCCGGCGGCAAATTCTCCGCACGGTCTACCAGTTGATTACCCGATGCCCCCACGACGGTCACAAGTTCGCCGGCGAGGTCGATAATTTGACGGGTTATTTCAATTTCCGGGCAGCGTAAGGTCACGCGGCCATCCACCATTATTTCGCCGGCGGACTGCCTCCCCGTCAACTCCACCAGGCGCTCCACATCCGCTTGCGGCAGCGGCAATTGAATGGAAAGCGGCCCGGGCCACAACCCACGGGCGAGACGGCGAGCCAGCGGGGGGACATGGGAAACAACGTCGGAAATGCGGTCTGCCGAGCTTACATGAATCACCCAGGCGGGATGGTTCTGAATATTCAAGGTTTCTTTTAGTGCCTGAAGTCCGGCAGGTTGTGCCAAGCCGGCGGCAATGCCGTAGACTGTCTCGGTAGGAAGTCCCACCAATTTGCCGCCACATAGAGCTTCCGCAGCGCGGACTAACTGTTCATCGGCGGTACGCATGTTGAATCTGGTTGGCATGACTTTCATGGGCGACACTTCCATGGCAGGCGTATTATCGCTTATCGGGATAAAACGCGTTGTAAAACAGAGCGTAATTGGTTCGCACCATGTTACAAAGATCTTTTCCAAGAACATCGACAAAATCGGGCGTTACAGGCTCAACCTTGCTGCGAATGCGATGATCCCCGTAAATAGTGTGATACTGATCATTTTCCTGCGTCATCTGTCCAACATTGTTGAAATCATGCTCAAAATACGGTTCTTCCAGATAATCATAGACACGCTTCATGACATCGGCTGGATTGGTGGTTAAATCTTCAAAACGCACCACATGAAGCTGCCGAAGCAGATTGGTCTGAATAGCCTCGATCAGCCGACCGATAGCGATGCCAACCGGCGGCCCGTTAAGCCAGCGCATGACGCGATTATTGACCGTGATCATGGTCAGGGTTCCGGTAACTTCATCGGCATCGGCACGGTCCCGGTTCTTTCTGAAAAGCTTTTCCATGGATGAGAGAATGGCGCGTAAATCACGGACGCACACAATATATTTCGGATTCGGCACGTATTGTTTGACCCAGTCATGGTAATGAAACCAACTGCGGCATTTGTCCACACATACCGGCTTATCGGTGACACCTTCATAAAAGCCGTTGATGCCATAGCGGCAATAGTTCAAAAATCCTTTTTGCATGAGGTCCGGATCCTGGGCTTTGAACTCAGCCAGCTCGGTGTAATATTTTCGCGATGCCAGCATCAGATCAATAACACCGCTGGTGGGCGTGCAATAAAATCGTGGATTTTGCGCCAGAATATTCTGCATCAGCGTGGAACCCGAGCGCGGCAGCGAGGCGTTAAACACCAGTTTTTTGTCGAACATGGACCCATCCTTTCAAGAGATAAATCGTGACCCGGAAAACCTGCGGGAAGTATACACGAACTGCAGGCAAGGCAAAACTCCAAAGCCGGACCGCCCGCCATTTTTTCAAAAGCGGTCCGGAAACGTCCAGCCGGAAAATAGTCCTTCCTTGACCCGGACCCTTGCAGGCCGTACCCTGACAGGTAGCTGCTGAAAGATGACTTCGAGGTCGCGGCGCGAATAAAGCGTGGTCAGGGCAAAGAATTCAGTAATTCATCAGGCCACGCCAAAAATTCCGCTGTTGGGGGCGAATTCAAAAATTGTATGTCTCTTTACAGGAGTTTTCTATCATGGCAGCGAACACCGAAACAACGACCACCGTCACATGCGCAAGCTCAATACTGGCAACCGGATTGGGTACCCTGCTGGTGCGGGTGATGCTGGGCATCATCTTTATCTACTACAGCGGACAATTTTTATTTAGACTTTTCGGCGGCCAGGGTATGCACCCATTTATCCAGATGCTGGCCTCGGACCACCTGCCGATCTTGCCCACCGCCGTCTGGGCGTATTCTGCGGGCATCACGCAATTTTCCGGCGGTATATTAATTATTGTCGGACTGCTCTCGCGAATCGTGAGTATTTTTCTGATCCTTAATCTGATCGGGATTATCTGCGTATCCTACGCCGGCGGTTTTGGGTCCATAGATTTTCAGTTGGTTTTGATCGCCATTTGCGGCTTGATTCTCGTCAGCGGGCCGGGAATGCTTTCCGTCGATGCTCTGATCTTTGGTCGAAAAAATAGGTGAAAATCCTAGCTGCGGCAGGGGATAAATTCTTACACGCAGTTGCGGATAAGTCCCGATTTTTTTTCGCCCGGCATTTGCGATGATGTGTGGATGACCGACGCGAGAGCGTCCCGGGGCAAGATGTTGATGTTCGTGAAATGTTTCACGAACCCCCTTCGGTCGGATGATCTGTTGAAAAACATGGGTACGTCGAAAAGGACTCAGGTCAATGAATAAGTTTTGCACAATATTGACAGTTGGCGGATTCGTCAGTGTGTTGGGAGTGTCACTGGCAGCCGGCCTGAATATAAATTCAATCCGCAGGCAGATAGACCGCGTGGATTCATGGCGGGCACCGGCTTCCTCTGCATCCAAAGCGAACCCAATTCCTGGTACTTCGGTCGCCATCCGTGCGGGTAGAAGTTTATTTTCCGCCAATTGCGAAGCTTGCCACGGATCCAATGGCACCGGTGATGGTCCGACCGGCGCGTTTCTAAGCCCGCATCCGGCTAATTTGACCACGGCATCGTTCTGGTCACAGGGGGAAGGAGCCATCTTCTGGAAAATCACGCATGGCCACAGCCCCATGCCAAGTTTCCGGGATTCATTGAGCCGTAAGCAGCGCTGGGAAGTTATTGATTATCTCAAGAAACAATTTGATAAACACTAGGAAGCGAACCCTCATAAATACTATGTTGACTGGGAATATCGTATGTGCTACCGAAGGCATGGGGCAAATAAGAAATTCGACAGCCGGAAGGCTTTTGAAAGGATTTTATCCGGCTTTGTGGCGCGTGGGTGCCAGGCCGAATTCGGGTGCGCGTTTAAGGAAAGGAATGTGCCATGACACACAGACGCGGGGTTCTTACCAGTATCGCGGCAGCGCTTACCATCATACCGATGGCAGCGGCGAGCGCTGCTCCGGCAGCCGGCGGGGCCGACTATACGAAGCTCGAGCAGAAGTACCAGTTGCTTGAAAAACAAATGGCCGGTATGGCTAAACAAATGTCCGCCATGCAAAAGCAGCAGGCGGCACTAAAAGCCACACAAGCCAAGACCGGTGCCACAAAAACCAAGGCGATTGATCGGGAGGTCAAACGATTGTATCGGCGGGTTGTAAAAGCCAGCCAGAAGATTTCTGAACTGGAACCGGGCAATATACAAGTGCTGATCGCCGGCGATGTGAATTTCCAGTTTCAGAACGTACAGGGTTCGCATTCCACGTTTTATGCCGATTCCAGCCCCATGATTCAGGTGCGTATTGATAAAAATATTTTCATCAACACCGCGTTTGATTTTTATACGCAAGCGGGTGTCGCGGGCGGCAGTGCCGCAGACATTGGGGCGGCCAACATTAACTATGAACTTAACAATTACATGACGCTGGGCGGCGGTCTGGTCACCAGTCCGATCGGCGGAATCGTCGGTGTTTACAACCCGGCCCCCTGGAATCGCTGGCTGGTCGACGGCTCGGTGGAAGACGCCCTGCTGCCCGGCAATGAACTGGGCGTCTGGACCAGGGGCGGATTGCCCGCGCCGGCCCGTATGGGATATCTCACCTATTTCCTGTTTGTCAGCAATGGCCCCGCCCTTGCCCGCACCACCGACCAGAACGGCGCTACGTATAACAATCTGCAATTTGGCAACTGGGATCCAGCCGCCCAGAACGGCAAGACTATCGGCGGACGGTTCAGCTACATACCCATTCCCAATATTGAAATTGGCTACTCGTTTGAATGGGCACGCCCCAGTGCCGATGGTGCCATAACCACCACCAATTCTTTGATTAATGCCGTCGATTTGAACTCCTATTATGTCAACAAGAAAATTGACGGATTATTCCGCTTCCGCGGCGGCTGGACGTGGGACCAGGTCGGCCAGGGAATCGATTCCACCGGTACGTTCTCATTGGGCGGAATGTCCAATGGCGGACAGCTTGAGGTCGCTTATCAGCCGAGCCTGTGCGGCATCAAATATCTTGACAGGGTGATGGCTGCCATTCGTTACGATCGCATTGACGGCCCAGTGTCGTCTAATTTTTCCAATGGCGCATCGCATGAACAGCGCTACAGCATTGGACTGGATTACTGGCTGCACTCCAATGCCGTGCTGAAGGTTGAGTATGAATTTGACAATCTTTCAAACAATATGCACGGCAACAATGCCATGTTCCTGCAATTTGCTGTTGGAATCTAAGTTACTCTGGCAATTTACTCGAGGAGTTACCCGATGACTTTTATCACAAA
>JAKAZF010000055.1 GCA_021826605.1 Planctomycetota bacterium
CCGTTGGTGATCTGGTCATTGATACAAATTCGACCGATGCGGAGCGTGTGGCGGAGTTCATGAACGCCATGTCCAGCCAGCGCCGCGTTCGCGTCGGAGCGATTCATACCGCCAAGGAACTGGTCGGATCAGCGACAGCAAAAAAGCAGCTTTACAAAGAAACCAATGCCATTGCCGTCGACATGGAGAACGCCTATACCCGCCAATTGGCGGAGCGGCGAAAGGTGCCATGGCTGGGGATTCGGGCCATAAGTGATACCGCGTTTGAAAATATTTCTTCAAAAGTAATCCATTTTGTGGATGGATCGGGTACCGTGCGGCCATGGGATCTGACCTTGAGCCTGGCCAGAAAGCCCATGCTTATACCGCAACTGATTCGCCTGGGGCGAAATACGCAGTCCGCAACCCGGCATCTGTCGGAGGCTATCGGAGCGGTTATCCGCAGCGGCTGGCCATTCCAATAAAACCATTTAGGGGGCGTGCTTCACGGCATATTCCAGAACATTGTTAGCAAGCGCAACCGCTGATCTGGGCGTATAGCCCGAGATTCCCCAGGTTTTTATGCCCAGAATTCCGGATGTAACATCATCGGGAGAAAAGACCAGCACCCATCTTCCAGCATGTTTGATGCCCAGAAATTCCGGTTTATCTTTAGCGCCATAGACATCGATGTAATAGCGGCGGTAACGCACGTGTTTAATATCCGTTCCACCCGGCATGGTGCCACGATAAATCGAGCAGTTTTGCGGCAATTTACTTAGCACAGATTTCGGATACAACTTGAGCGCCAACGATGAGAAGGCGTCGGTAAATTGCTGATGACCTCCTGCCGCGTCGCCAAACAGCATACCTCCCTGATTCAGATATTTCCGCAGGGCTGCAATCTGGGCGGCGGTAAAAGCAACTTTTCCCGTTCCTGTCATGTCCAAGAGTGGCGTTCTGCGAATGTTGAGTTGGTCGAGGCTGACGGTGGAAATATTGATTTGGGTTTGCGCATTTGCACGGGCCAATAATGCCATCCGCGGCCACGCCCCCGGTTCGGGATTCCAATTACCGTTATATTTCAACCGCCCCACCGCAAGCGTGCGGGCGGGCGCAGTTGTCACGGTTGGTAGTATCGGTGAATGCAATCGGTCCGCAAGGTAGCCCTTGCCGGTGGCGTATAAATACAGGTTCATCGGAAATTCCCAGAATTTCTTTTGGGCAAAAGCCCGGCGTTCCCAGACGGCTCCGATGTCGCCGGGACTGATGATCCACACATCCCGCACACCGTTGGAAATAGCGAGCATATTAAAATACATGTGATACCACGGCTGCATGGTCAACAACATGCTTTTGGCGGTCAGACGATGAAAAGTATATTTATTGTCCATGACTTCCCGACCATATTTCAGCATGGCTCTCTGGAATTTCAGCGAGGCACCATCCGGGGAACAAAATACCATTCCGCCGGCATCGATATAGGCCCGCAACTCGGCAAGCTGCTGCGAACTGAATTTGGGATCGGTATGTCCCGTAATGATCAGAATTGGAGAAGTAAGCCAGCTACTTACCGGCGATTGGAAATTCACCACTTGCCAATTCAGTGGCGTTTCAGAGTTCGTGCTGATCCAGGAAGTGACATTGGCAACATCGCGTTGTCGGATGTTCCATTGGCCGTAGAAGCTCTTGTTATATTGCAGCTTGTTCATGAACACCGGATTTAGGCCGCGATCCAGGATCAGCAGTGCATACGCTGTTGCGATAACAGAGGCGAAGCTGTTATGCGGAGGGGAAATTTTTGGATTGGGATTGAAGTATGTGACAAAATCAGCGGACCAGGAGCCGTCGGAATTCTGCGTAGCCAGAAGGGTTTTCACATAATCATGGTACCAGTTATGGCCGCCGAAATATTGCAGGCCCGAGGCCAGACCCACGCGTTCATAACAATACATGGCATATTGGTTCGTGGTTCCTGGATTAAAATTTTTGTTGATCCAGTGCAGTCCCGCCAGAATATTGCGATCCACAACAGGATGAATTCCAACATGTTGCGCCCCGACAAATTCATCACTGATCAGCAGGCTTGCCACGCCCGCGGGAGTAAAAGTCTCCATGCGACCCGGTAATTGGGCGGTAATAGAAGGCGTTCGCGTCTGCCCCAGATAACCCCACGATCCATTAATAAATTGCCCGCGCCGCCAATGCGACGCAGATTCAAGCCAATAGCGGGCGGGAATGGGCAGCCCGGTGTGCGCTGCAGCCCACATACCCAGCACCGCATATTGTGTATTGGAGTTATCACACCAGTCAGATTCCCCGGTGGGAAAGCGCTTGGCATACGCCGGTGTGCCCCAGGCATAGGCGTACCCACCGCCTCGGTGCATGCTGCGAAACAGATAATTGGCGTCCCAACGTAGTGTCGCGTTGTAGGTCTTTCGCCGTGGTAATAAGGCCAGTGCATTAGCCTGAAATGATGCGGCGTAAGTTGTATTGTTCCGATGTGATACCAGAAATGCAATGGACTGTTTCATCGGAGATTTGAAAATATACAGTCGTTCAAGCTTTAAACTCTGCTCAACATCCAGCAAAGACTCTACCACCAACGCCGTTTCTCCCAGATATTCCTGCGAACCGGACCGTGTCCCCTGTTCCCAGAATGTTTTGGGATTTCGCTGGGAGAGCAGGTAATCAACACCGCGCTTAATCGCTGAAATCACTCGGGAACTCGACCCATCGGTATCCGCCCGGGCGATCCGCGCCGGAATGTTCGCGGCAACACACACGACGACAAACACCCATGCAAACTTACGTAGAGTGGAAAGCATATTTTGGTAACTCCTGAATGCTTCTCCGGCAGCGCCACGGCGGGTTGTTCGGCGGGAGACTACCTCCGATTCTAACCGAAACGCCCGGCCTCCTGCCAGTCATGCTGAATCGCATCAGTCATTTTGCCAATTCGCCATATACGGTATACTGGTGCACTAATGACACTACTGCTGGTGTGCTATGACGGATTGCGCGTCAGCCACGCAGGAAAGTGCTTGTGCAAGACACGGAGGTCCGGCTGCCATGAAACTGCTATCGCTGGAACTATCAGGATTTAAATCTTTCGCCGATACCACGATCCTTAAATTTGATGACGGCATAACCGGAATCGTCGGTCCCAACGGCTGCGGTAAATCCAATGTCATGGATGCCGTCAAATGGGTGCTGGGGGAAATGTCCGCGAAAAGTCTACGCGGCGAAGCCATGCTGGATGTCATTTTTAACGGTTCATCCACGCGCAAGCCCATGGGTATGGCCGAGGTTTCGCTGCTATTTAGCAATGAAGACCGACGCTTGCCCGTGGAAGACCCCGAAGTAAAAATCACCCGGCGGCTTTATCGGGACGCCACATCGGAATATCTTGTCAATAACCGCACGGTTCGCCTTAAGGATATTCGGGAGATGTTTCTGGATACCGGCATCGGAGTGGATGCGTATTCCTTAATTGAACAGGGGAAAATTTCCGTCCTGCTGGAATCCAATAATATTGACCGTCGTGAAATATTTGAAGAGGCCGCGGGCATATCGCGATTTAAAGCGCGCAAAAAAGAAACGCTGCGCCGCCTGGAACGCACGGATCAGAATCTGGCGCAAACTCAACTGGTGTTGCAGGAAGTGGAACGGCAACTGCGCAGCGTGAAAGTGCAGGCCGGACGAGCCAAAAGTTATCAGGAATATTCCACGCGCGTTGATGAATTGCGACGCATGCACAGTCTGCACGAATACGATCAACTGCATCGGCGGCTTTCCGAAGTCAGCAGTCAAAGAAGCGACGTGACCGATGCGCTGGCCGGGCAGAAACGCGAAATTGAGGAATTCCGCCGGCGGCAACAGGATATGCAGTTGGAAATTGATGCATTGCAGGAAGCCGTGCGCGATGCGGAGCGAGAATTATCGGCTCTGGAAAGTCGGCGACAAACGGCTGTACAGCAGTCTCAATTTGCGAAGCAGCAGGGCCGCGAGCTTGCCGAACAACAGCAATCCATGACCCGGCGCGGCCAGGACGTGCAAAAGCGGCAGGAGGAATTGGCGGCTTTAATTCAACAGCGTCAAGGTGATGTAACAAAAATAGAACAATTACTGGAAGATCGCCAGCGTGAATTGGCACAAGCGCAAAATATTCAGCAGACCGCGGCACGGGAAACAGCGGAGCTTAATCATAAACTGGAAGCGGAAAAATCCGGGGCTGTTGAACTCCTTCGGGAATCCGCACGGGTGCAAAGTCAGGTCAACGCCCTGCAGGTGCGCCTTGAGAATCTGGGCAAACAGGCGGAACGAATCGCCGGACAGAAAAGCCAGCTAACGTCGCGCGTGGATGAACTGGCCCAGCAGGCCGAGGGACTCCAGCAGCAACGACAGGAATTGACTACACAGATTCAGGCCCTTCGATCACATATAGAGACAGTCCGCGGGCATCAGCAGGCCAATAATCAAAAGCTTTCGGACTTGCTGACCCAGTTGGGGAAAAAACGCGAAGCGCGCAGCGGCCTGCAGAGTCGGCAGGCGGTGCTGGAGGATTTGCAACGCCGTCGCGAGGGCGTATCTGATGCGGTACGGGAAGTACTGAAAGTCCGGGATGCGGGTAAAGGATTCGCGTGCGTCAAGGCGATGGTAGGCGAATTATTTGAAGCGGATTTGGAAATTGCCCCGGTTGTGGAAGCAGCCCTTGGAGAGTTGCAAAACGCTTTGATTCTTGAAAAAACTTCTGATTTGCTTTCTGACAGTGAGGTCTGGAGTAAACAACCCGGTCGCATTACAACGATCTGTCTGGACTCCCTGCCCGGTTACCGGGAGGACGGGAGTTTGCGAATCCCGGAGAATTCCACCGCCGTGCGTTTAATTGATCTCGTGCGCTATGCCCCGGAATATAAGGCCGCAGCGTTGCACCTGCTGGGACGGACGATTTTAGTTGATACCCTGACGGAAGCAGTGAGTTTGCGCGCCTGCGGGGGCCGCAGTTATCGATTTGTCACGCGCCGGGGCGAAGTGGTGCAAAGCGACGGCCTGATGCAGCTCGGTGATCTGTCGCGCAAAGTTGGGGCCATTACCCGGCGGGGCGAGCTGAATCGCCTGGCGGAAGAGTTGCTGCGCGTTAGCGAAGAAATTAATGCGCTGGCCGAACAAAGCGGACAATGTGATCAGAATGGCAAAGCACTGGCGGCGGACCAGCAGAATCTGCGGGATCAGCTCCTGGCCCTTGAGACGCGCCACGCCCAGGCCAATGCGGCCTGGCAACAGAATCAACAGCTTGCTGATCGGACGAAAGGTGAAATTCCAATTTTAGAAGCGGAGGCTGCGGGAATCGCCCGCCAATCTGCGGACTGTTTGCAGCAACACGCCCTGTTAACCGCGCGGGCAGCGGAATTAGATGCCAAATCGCTGGCGGCTGAAACGCTCGTGAAGCAATTGGATCAGCAGGTGCTGCATAACCGGCAGGAATTGGCGCGGGTTGCCGAGCAGGCCACAGCCTTGCGTGTCGCGGTTGGACAGACGCAGGAACAGCGGGCATCACACGTGCGGGAGCTACTGGCCGCCCGGCAGAATCATCAGGAAACGCTGCGACAGGTCCAGAATATCAGTGAGGAAATTTCCGCGTTGGACCGGCGCATAAAGGAAACCGAAGAAAGCGGCCGGCGGGCCGCCGAAACGGCTGCTGATCTGGAACAAAATTGCGGCCAGGCAAGAAATCTTGTCTCGGAAAGCAGCACGCGCCTGGCGGCAGTGCGGCAAGCCGCCGGCGAGGCCAATAATTCCATGATAGAAGTAACGCGCAGTGCTGATGAACTGGGGCGACAGGAACACGAATTATCCTTGGCGGAAAATGAAGTCAGCGTTCGACTGGAAACACTGGTCGAACGGGCGGGCGAAGAATTGCAGGTAAACCTGGTAGAAGCGCACAGCGGCTATCAGGAGCCGACAGAGACCAACTGGGAGGCCATCACCGCTGAAATTTCGGACCTCAAAGGCCGGATGGCCCGACTGGGCAACGTGAATCTGGATGCGGTCAACGAATTGGCGGAATTGGAAAAGCGTCAGGAATTTCTATCCACGCAAATTGCCGACATCTTGGATGCTAAAAAGCAACTGGAGGAACTGATTGCCAAAATCAACGAAGATTCCCGCCAGCGCTTTATTGATACCTTTGAAGCTGTACGCAAGGAATTCCATGAAATTTTCCGCAAGCTCTTTGGCGGTGGAAAAGCCGATATTATTCTTGAAACCCCTGAAGATGTGCTGGAATCAGGTATTGATATTATGGCCCGGCCGCCGGGAAAAGAATTGCAGTCCATTTCCCTGCTATCGGGTGGTGAAAAGGCCATGACGGCCATTGCGCTGGTATTGGCGGTATTTAAAAGCAAGCCATCGCCGTTCTGCGTACTTGATGAAGTGGATGCGCCGCTGGATGAGGCGAATACCGGGCGATTCGCGGCAATTATCCAGGAATTCCTGGCCCACAGTCAATTCATCGTCATTACCCACAACAAGCGCATGATGGCCACCGCCAATTTGCTGTATGGGATTACCATGCAGGAGCAGGGCGTAAGCAAACGGGTGGCGGTGCGGTTTGACGGTAAGCCTCAGTTGGACCGCCCCGCCGCTGAACCTGTGGCGGCCGGCGCTTCGGAAGCGGCGTGAAACGGAAGGTGGACATGGTAGAGACATCCGACGCGCGAAATGCTCCGGCGAAGTATCCCAAACCGATTATCGGCATCGTTGGGGGCATCGGTGCGGGTAAAAGTTCGGTGGCCCATGAACTGGAAAAAGCGGGATGTGTGGTTATTGATAGCGACCGCCTGGCGCATCAGGCATTAGATGAACCGGCCATACGTTCAGAACTGACAAAATGGTACGGTCCGGAAATTATTACACCAGCCGATAAAATTAACCGACGAAAACTAGGGTCCCTTGTTTTCCGCAATTCTGAAGAAATTAAGCGGCTTAACTCGCTGGTCCACCCCCGCGTGGAACAACTGCGGCATGAAATTATGGAACTGGTGCGCGGTAATGCTGCGGTTCCTGCGGTCGTGCTGGATTCACCGCTGTTATTGGAAAGTGGATTGTACCGCCAGTGCGATGCTATAATATTTTTAGATACTCCCGTGGGGATTCGGCGCAAACGTGTGATGGAAAGCCGAGGTTGGGACTCCGCCGAAGTGGCTCGACGAGAAAATTTTCAGGCACCACTGGACAAAAAGAGAGAAATAGCGGATCATATTATTTCCAACGGCGGGGAACCGGCGTTGCTGGGTAATCAAGTCCGCGAAGTTCTTACCACGGTTTTAGCGAGATTTGGGCGGATTTATAAAGGATAGTGTTCGTCAGTAGCACCTTTTGGTGATTGGATTTATCGCCGGACGGTGCGGCAAGGGTGGAGTAAAAGAGCGGTCCTTCCTGTAGTTTTCCTCGAAGATGGCCGATAAGATAATTAAAGGTACAGCACCCTGTTCGGGTTACTCCCGCAGCACGAACCCGAACGCCCCTAAGTAACCTGGAATACAACGGTGTCAGCCGGACCGTTAGACGTAATTTCGGCTTTATCGTAACGACTCAGTGCGGCATGTCACATCAGGGATTAGCAGCAGTTTAAGCCTCGCTCCCTGATGAGCGGAATAGTCCGCGGCAAACATACCTTGAAATTTACTAAGGAGAATAATTATGGCAAGAACAACCAAGAGTAAGAAGACGGCAGCAGCCGCAGCGGCGGCCGCGGCTGTCGCGGTGGAAGAAGAACCACAGCAAAAATCCATGAACGGCGAAGCTCAAAGCCCTTTGCTGGACAACCTGCCAACGGAAACCGTCGCAGAGGCACCGACGGAAAATGGCGAAGCGCCCCCATCCACAGAGACCGGCGAAGTCGTTGCCTCCGCCGAACCCGCCAAGCCCCAGGGGGATGTCAACGGAAATCAACAACCCGCAGCGTCCGTGGACGGTGCGACCATGATCGGCTCGGCCATGGTGGGTATGGGCGGTGGAATCAGTGATGATGATGACGTTTACGATGATGAGACACATCAGAAATATGAACAGGTTAAACGCAGCGAATTGCACCTCATTGATCTGCAGAAAATGACGGTCAACGACCTGCACGAAATTTGCAAGAAAGAGGGAATTGACGAATACATCGGCCTGAAAAAACAGGAACTGGTTTTTAAGGTGCTTAAGAAGCGCATTACAGATAACGGCCTGATGGTCGGCGAAGGCGTTTTGGAAATTCTCCCGGACGGCTTTGGGTTCCTGCGCTCGCCGGAATATAACTACATTCCCTGTCCGGATGACATTTACGTTTCCCCCTCCCAGATTCGCCGCTTTGGCCTGCGGACAGGAAATATTATCACCGGTCAGATTCGCCCGCCGAAGGAATCAGAACGGTACTTCGCACTTTTACGTGTGGAGGCCATTAATTTTGAAGATCCCAACATGCTCACCGAAAAGGTGAACTTTGAAGATCTTACCCCGCTGCATCCCAACAAGCGCTTCTTCCTGGAGACCACTCCTGAAGAAATCAATATGCGTATTGTGGATATTGTCACACCCATTGGCAAAGGTCAGCGCATGCTGATCGTGGCACCGCCGCGCACCGGAAAAACCGTGCTGCTGCAGAAAATTGCTAACGCCATTTCCACCAATCATCCGGAAGTTTATCTGATCATTCTGCTCATTGACGAGCGTCCGGAAGAAGTAACGGAAATGCAACGGGCCACCAAGGCAGAAGTAGTCAGCTCCACCTTTGACGAACCGGCCAGCCGGCATGTCAGCGTGGCGGAAATGGTCATTGAAAAGGCCAAACGCCTTGTAGAATATGGCCGGGACGTGGTGATTCTGCTGGATTCGATTACCCGTCTGGCACGGGCTTACAACACCGAAGTCCCGCACTCCGGCAAGATTCTTACCGGCGGCGTGGACGCCAACGCCCTACAGAAGCCCAAGCGCTTCTTCGGTGCGGCCCGCAATATTGAAGAAGGCGGCTCCCTGACCATCATTGGAACTGCCCTGGTAGAAACCGGCTCCAAGATGGACGAAGTTATTTTTGAAGAATTCAAAGGAACCGGCAACAGCGAATTGCATCTGGATCGTCGCCTGGTAGAACGCCGCACCTATCCTGCCATCAATATCGGAGCCAGCGGCACCCGTAAGGAAGAATTGTTGCTGGATAAGCGGGAACTGGAACTGGTATATCGCCTGCGGAAAGTCCTGGCCGACATGAACGCCATCGAAGCCGTGGAACTGCTGAAAAATCGCCTGGAAAAGAAAAAAACCAACGGCGAGTTCCTGCTGACGATGAATCTGGATTAGCCGTTACGCCGGCGCAATTGGTGCCGTGCGAGCCGCGTGGGACCGCAAATATTGTCCGGAACTGCGATTCGCATCGAACCATGACGCTGCCGCGTCGATACGGGTCATGGGTCGATTGGATACCAACCTTGCCGTGTCGGGTGCGAGCTTTATCCGTGACTGCGTTTCGCATCCAACCATGACGCTGCCGCGTCAGGCTAATTTTTCTTTCCGTAACCGCGTGTCGCATCCGACCGTGATATGTTCCGTTAGCTCAATGCGGGAGCGTTGAGTTGGACGCGGGGTGCGATTTAATTATACGTCTTTTTTCGACGGCACGATGGACTTTTCGAAAAAGTGGTCGTGGAAAATGGCATAATCACCCCAAATACACTGCGTCGCCGGGCTTTATTGCTGGAATTTTGGCGGCTTTGGCTTTTATGTCATCCGGATATAGCGCGAAGGATGCCGCGATTTCCAGGGTGCAGTCCGGCGTGCCATCGGGCTTGTGCGGGACGGTGACGCCGGCGGCTTGGAGCCAGCGGCTGTTGCGCAGGGTGGTGATTTGGCGGCAGGACGCGATGGAGTCAACGCCTTCGGCGTTTTTTATTGGCGCAAATTCATCAATCCGGTCGGTCTCATAGACCATGCTGCCGGTAGCCAGAGGCAATGCGTCAAAAACGAAGGTTTCCATCTTGACGGCG
>JAKAZF010000056.1 GCA_021826605.1 Planctomycetota bacterium
AAAAATATTCTGGTGCGGCGCAACTATCAGCCGCCGGAATTATCGCCCGGCGATAACCAATCTCCCGATTTAACCCGGATTCGTGACGGCGTGATGACCGAGCAGGAACTGTTGAACTTTTACACCACTCTGGTATACCAGAAAGCTGGCACCTATGAATCCGCCGCGCGGAGCCTCGGCATCGACCGCCGAACCGTAAAATCCCGCGTCACCGGCCCCATGAAGGCGTTACGCGGGCATTCACGCCATACAACATTGAAAGGGGTACTGCACCATGACCGCATCACTTAAAATTCATCCTTCCATAATCCCGGAAAAGTTATCCAAAGCGGTTTCCCGCCGAAGATTATTGCAGACAATTGGCTCTGCGGCACTTGTGAGCATGGCGCAGGGTTCACCCGTGCGAGCTACGCAGGCCGCGCCGGTGGGACCATCTGACGCCACGATCGGCTATGATCAGAAATTGCGTCCCCAGTTTCATTTCACTGCACTTGCCGGATGGATTAATGATCCCAATGGGCTGGTTTATGTCGATGGCGTATACCATCTGTATTTTCAATTTCTGCCCCATACCCTGCAAGGAAGTTCCGGCAACAAATATTGGGGACATGCCATCAGCCGGGATCTTGTGCGCTGGCACCAAGTGCCAGTAGCTATCAGTCCTGACAAATATGGGGGCATCTGGAGCGGGTCGGCCGCCGTAGATACGCTCAACACGGCTGGTTTTCAGAAGGGCAACAAACCTCCAGTCGTGGCGATGTACACCGCCGGAGGTGGTTCATCCAAAATCTCTCAGGGAGAGCCTTTTACGCAATGTCTGGCTTACAGCAATGACGGTGGCTTTACGTTCACCAAGTATGCGCATAACCCGGTGTTGGGGCAGATAGTATCAGGTAATCGTGACCCCAAAATTATCTGGCATGCGCCCTCGCACCGGTGGATTATGCCGTTGTTTCTTAATGGCTCCCGGGGTTTTGCACTTTTCAATTCGCCGGATTTAAAACACTGGACCAAACTTCAGGAATTACACTTCCCCCAGAGCCAGGAATGTCCAAACTTTTTCCCGCTGCCCCTGCATGGCAGGCCGGGTGAAGTTCGGTGGATATTTACCGGAGCCGACAGCCAATATCTGATCGGTCGGTTTGATGGCCGACGTTTTACACCGCAATCGGGACCCTTTGCCATGGACACGGGAAATAGTTTTTATGCCGCGCAGGTCTACAACAATATTCCCGCCAGGCAGGACCGAACCGTCCAAATCGGATGGATGCGCGGTGGCTCATATCCCGGTATGCCGTTTAATCAGCAGTTGAGCTTTCCCTGCACACTGACCCTGCGCGACACGCCCGACGGTCTGCGCGTCTGCCGGGAACCGGTGCATGAGATTGAGCACCTCTGGCAGCAGTCGCATCATTTCGGCCCATTCACACTCGACAATCGACGGCGTAATTTTCATGAGGTGACGGGCCATCAGCTGGATATTGAGGCGCAGATCCACGCGGGTACAGCCAAAGTGCTGGCACTGGAAGTTGCGGGACAAACCATTGAAGTTAATTTTACCACGCAGCAAATCAAGGCCCTGGGTGCCAAAGCATCCATCGTCGGTTTCACACCGACCAGCCCCTTGCGGTTAAGAATAATTGTTGACCGCACGTCCGTCGAAGTCTTTGCGCCGGATCATGCGGTTTCAATGAGTTCCTGCTATTTGCCGCCGGCGGGAAAATCCTCATTAGCCTGTTACTGCCAAGGCGGCAAAGCGGCCATCACATCACTGGCCGTGCGTGAAGTTGCCTCAGCGTGGAAGGATGCATAAAGCGGCATATCAGACAAAGATGCGGGCTGTCCACCTCGCATGATTCCAAATTCAACCGCCATGGTATCTGGTCTTGTTGGTATATCCGCACTTTGGCGGATAGAATTTTGCGATGCTTGCCCGTGTAACATTGCCGAACGGCGTTGTGGTTTACCAGTCGCGGCTCCTGACTGCCGTTGGGGTGCCACATGCCTTTTCCACGCGCATCGGTGGCGTTTCTTCGGTGCCATTTGATTCCTTGAATCTGGGCAATCCGCAGGGTGCCGTGCAGGATTCGGTTGACAACCTGCAGCGCAATTTTGCGATTCTGCTTTCCGCCTTAGGCTTGACCGATGTGCCGATGGCAACGGTGCAGCAGGTACATGGATGCGAAGCGGCGTTGCTTCGGGCGGAAGGGGAGGGGGAATACAGTGAATCCGTTGCGGCTGAACTACGGGATCGCTTTCAAGGCCAAACTCGAGCGGATGCCATCATTTCGGACGTCGCATCCGCGGCGCTGGCGATCCGAATTGCCGATTGTGCTCCGGTTCTGTTGGCTTCGGAGGATGGCCGCACCGTCGCGGCAATCCATGCCGGGTGGCGCGGGGTAGTCAGCGGCGTTATTGCACGCAGCATCAGTGAAATCAACACGCTGGGAATAACATCCGACCGAATCCTCGCCTCCATCGGCCCGATGATCAGTGTGAAATATTTTGAAGTTGGATCCGAGGTTGCCGGGGAATTCCATGCCGCCGGCCTGTCCGCAGCCGTCACTACCGCAGGCTACACCAAGCCGCATGTTGATCTCGCCGCCGCGATCAAGCTGCAGTTGCAGCGATGCGGCGTTACCCGCATGGATGGCGGAAGCCTGTGCACCTATGCCAATGCCACCGATTTTTACTCCCATCGCCGCGACCAGGGAATCACTGGCCGAATGATCGCCATCATCCGCCCAGCGGCCGCGTAGCTCCGCAGCAAGCCCCGGGCACCGAATTCATTTTGCGCCCCATAGCTCAATGCGGCAACGTTGAGTTCAATGCGGAATGGCGTTTGATGACGCGACGCTCCATGTCCCGTCGCCAGCAGCCCACCGCGTGCCGCGTGATAGTGCATTTATTTTCCGTGATCCGTTCCCCATTCAACCCCAGCGCAAATAATCAATGCAATGCGGTAACCGTGGGATCAAAAAAAAGGCCCGGGGTGATCCTTAACCCCGAGCCACGCCTGCGTTGCTTAATTAACGGTTGGTGAATTTACCGCCTGTCATCGTGATGTTCCCAGCCATCGTGATCAAAACCCCCGATTCGAAATCCGACATAGGGCCGGAAAAACGGATGATAGAAGGGATGGTAATAGGGGTGGTAGAACGCCCAGGGACGAAAACATCCAGCCGAAAAATAAAGTGATGGCCCGTAATTGTACTGCGGGGCGTAATACGCCGGAGGATAATAGGTTGGTGGCGCGTAATAGACCGGCGGCGGGCTGTAAACGACCGGCGGCGGCACATAATACGGTGGGGTGTAGGCTACCGGCGGTGCGGCATTGAATACTGGGGGCTGCGCACCGGCTAAATTAGGAGCTTGAGCCCCAGCCATATTGGGTGCCTGCACATTGGCCATATTCGGAGCCTGAGCATAAGCAACCGGCGGTGAGCTATAGACCGGTGGCGGGCTATAGACCACCGGCGGTGGAACATAAACGGCCGGCGGCGGGCAATAGACCGGCGGCGGGACAAAAATGGGCCGTGGGCAGAATACCGGCAACGCAATGCCGACGCCAAAACTGATACCAACGCGTGCCTGCGCGGGCCGCGTCACCGCGAGCGTTAATGCGGCCGCAGCCGCGATTGCCAAAATTTTGGCAGTCTTGATCATGCGAGATGAATTGTTATGAAGCACATCAGTAAACATAAGGCAGCACTCCTTAACCATGCCGATAGGGGCGTTCTCAGGAGATATAACGCGGATCAGAGCATTCGGTTGCGATAACCGCGTTTATTTCCGTCTAAGAGATAGTTTACGCTTCGGAAATAATTAAGTCAATAAAAAACCCGATTTTTCATAGTTTTCGACTTTCACGTGCTTATATTTTACCCAGATATTATATTTATTCTCTTTTACGATATATGAAGTCTTATAACCGCGAATTTCCTATTTTTTATTAGTTTTTTGACGGTTTGTGGGATAAAATGCTTGAACTAGGTTAGAGAGAAGCCACGCGACGGATGGGCTTTAGAATTCTATTCTGATTCGTGTCGATGCGCGTGAGGAAGTTGTAAACGTGGGGCGTTCTTAAGGCCTTTTTAGCCTGGTTGTTCTGGGCAGTTTGTTGTGCACCCGTTAAGGGTACTGATATTGCACGAAGGATTTGGTGTTGTCGAAGTTTGCCGGCGCGGTGTGTTTTACGGGCATGGCAATTTTTCTTCGGCCTGATTTTGGAGATCGTCGCGTTTCGTCAGGATGGCGTGCGCAGGTGAGAGTTTGGCCCAACAGGTGGTTGAACCAGGGATAACTTTAAGCGTTATCCCGCAAGGATGCAGTGGAGACCCTCTTGTGGAGATATTGCATGCGTCGTTCAAGAACTTTAACCAAGGGCGAGAATTGGGAACTTGCAGTTCTGCTTTCTATTATGGTTGCCGTACTGCTGATGGCTACACTGGCATGGCGGTTAAGCCGCGTACCGCACCTTTGGGCGATGGTACCCCCGCGTGTGGCCATGGCCATCAGCAATACCCCTGATACCGCTCCCACCGCCAACCAGACGGTGGTGCAAGCCTCATCGCCGGCGGCTCCCGTTGTTATGCGATCGGTTATACCCCAGCAAGCTCGGCCCCTGGTTCAACGCAAGGCGATCGTTCGATTGCGCCCAGTTGCCCGCCCGGTAATCCGGCACGTGGATTCTTACTGGTTCCACGGGCAGCGGTATGTGTACATGAAAACATTAATTTTACGGGTTACCAGCTACGCGCCGGACCGCAGGTGCTGCTGGCCGTACCGCGGTACAACCACAGCTTCCGGAGCAAGCGTATGGACGAATCATGGTCATCTGGTGGCGGCGGATACGCGTCTGATTCCCTTTCATTGCATGGTGCGCGTGCCGGGATATGACTATGATCATCCCGTTCCGGTTCTGGATCGGGGCGGAGCGATTCAGGGCTATCGTCTGGATGTGCTGGCTCCGACATTTTGGAGTGCGCAGCATTGGGGCGTGAAGCTTCTGCGTGTAAAAATCTATCGCCCGGTTGCCAGATGGTGACTTTCCCGGCATAGTGGCGATGTGATCAAACGGCTGATTATCAATGCGGATGATTTCGGATTTTCCCGATCAGTAACAGATGGGATTCTTCACGCCCATCAGGCAGGTATTCTCACCAGCACCACGCTGATGGCCACCATGCCGGATTGTGATCGTGCGATGGACTTGGCGCAAAGCAACCCGGACCTGGGTATTGGAATTCATCTGTGTCTGACGCAGGGAACGCCCCGATCCGGAAAATTACGGGCTATTACCAACGGTAATAACGAATTCCCGCGAAAAGTCCCGCAACTTCTGCAACGCATCAGTTTTAATCGCAGAGCCTTGGCGGAAGCCAAGGCGGAATGGGCCGCCCAAATTGAATATGTATTAAGCCGTTCCCTGCATCCCACGCATCTGGATTCCCATAAACATATACATCATTGGCCGGCGTTAGCGCAAGTTGCTCTGGATCTGGCGAAGGAATATCGCATTCCCGCAATCCGCTGCGCCGATGAAATTACCATTCATTCCGCGCCGAAGCTTTCATCGGGATACCGGGCGTTGCGCTTCCTCGCCCGGAAATTAAAAAACCGGTGCGTCAGGCCGCAATTACGCACCACGGACTGGTTTTTTGGTCTGGCGGCCACCGGCAAATTTTCTGCGGAGATTTGGCTTAACCTGCTGGAGCAACTTCCCGCCGGCACGGGAGAAGTGATGGTGCATCCCGGATATGCCGCTGATCTGCCAATCGGCAGCACGCGATTGACCGCGCAGCGCCGCATGGAATTAGATGCCTTATGCGATTCCAGGGTGATCGCCGCGCTGCACTCTCTGGCGTCTGATAATAGAGTTAAACGGATACATTTCGGGGAAATCTGAAACTAAGGATGGGCAATGGAATGGGCAAATCACGGCTGGAAGCGTTCAGTGACGGCGTATTGGCCATTATCATCACCATTATGGTGTTAGGCCTCAAGGTGCCTCTTCACGGCAGCCCGGGAGCGCTATTGCCGGTCGTACCGGTGTTTATGTGCTATATCCTGAGTTTTATATATGTAGGCATCTACTGGAATAATCACCACCACATGCTCCATGCCACAAACGTTATTAATGGCGCAGTGCTCTGGGCCAATCTGCATCTGCTTTTTTGGCTCTCGCTGATTCCGTTTACTACCGCGTGGATGGGAGAAAACCGTTTTGCATCCGCACCGACCGCATTGTACGGCTTGATTCTGCTGATGGCAGCTGTGGCGTACCTGATTTTGCAACGTGTGCTTCTTCACGCGCAAGGCCCCGACTCTCTATTAGCCAAGGCCCTTAAATCGGATACCAAAGGCCGGCTTTCGCCGGTACTTTATCTCTGCGCTATGCCCTGCGCGTTTGTGGCACCATGGATCGCCGGCGGTCTTTACGTAATCGTGGCCGTCCTTTGGCTTATTCCGGACCGCCGGATTGAACGCGTACTTCACGAAGCGCCGCGTAACCCACCCGGTAGCTAATCACCAGGCCGCCGCCGTTCGCCGGATTCGGAAAACACGCGTTATCGGACATTTTCGACCTACGTTGTTCCTCGGTAGATACCCGTCGGGTAAACATATTTCTCTTAGGGTGGAGATGCTGGTTTGCCGATAACACAAGTTGTGACTGCTGCGTAAAAGCGTGAGTTCCGAAACCTTCGGCGTGTGCTGACGGTTATTTGCAAAGTTAAATATCTCAGAGAGGGCCAATAAGGATGCGGTGAAGCCATGAAAGTATCACGGGCGATATGGACGGAAAAAACCGGCTGGAAAAATCAGGTGACTTGCAACGGATCGGCGTCCAGAGCCGATCTGGTGCTGGTTTTTGGATCACCGGCCCTGATGAAACAGACAGCCCGGATGGCGGAACTCAAAAATCTTTTTCCATTGGCCTATATTTGCGGCTGCTCAACCGCCGGTGAAATTGCCGGCGATCAGGTCTCGGACAACACCATGACCGCGACCTCCGTGAGTTTTCAAAGCACAAAAATCCACGCGGCCAAAGCCATTATTGATGATCCCCATCATAGCTTTGATATCGGTGCGCGGTTGGCCGCGGCGCTGCCGACGGAGGATCTGGTTCATATATTCGTACTTTCCGACGGCCTGGCCGTCAACGGCAGTGAACTGGTGCGGGGGTTAACCAGTCAAGCGCCTGCGGGCGCGGCCATCACCGGGGGATTGTCCGGCGATGGGGCACGGTTTTCTGAAACATACGTGTGCGCCGATGGCGTGGTGTTGCCCCGGCAGGTCGTTGCGATTGGATTCTACGGTAAAAACTTAAAAATCGGTTACGGGTCGATGGGGGGCTGGGATGCCTTTGGTCTGGAACGCCGAATTACGCGCTCCCAGGGCAATGTGCTTTATGAACTCGATGGGCGCTCCGCCTTGGAGTTGTACAAAGAATATCTGGGTCCGCACGCGGCGCAATTACCGGCCAGCGGCTTGCTGTTCCCATTGACGGTCCGTGCCGACGGATCGGCTGAAACGGTGGTAAGGACTATTCTGGCGGTGGATGAAACCACGCAGAGCATGACCTTTGCGGGTGATATTCCACAAGGCGGCATGGCGCAGCTGATGAGCGCCAATTTTGACCGTCTGGTGGACGGTGCCGATAGCGCCGCGCAGGAATGCTGCCGACGAATCGGTAATGCCCATACAGAATTAGCGGTGCTGATCAGTTGTGTGGGGCGAAAGCTGGTGTTGCAGCAGCGCATTGACGAAGAAGTGGAGGCGGTGGTGGGCGTTTTGGGGAATCGGGCGGTAACAACCGGATTTTATTCCTATGGAGAAATTTCCCCCTTTACCCCAAGTGCCCACTGTGCTTTACATAATCAGACCATGACCATTACCACCTTTGCAGAGGTATGACATGCACTCGCTGCTGGAACGTCAGCTGAAAAAGACCGCCATCAACGCAACGCAACTGCCGGAGGAATTCCAGCAGTTCCTGACGCTGGTGGATGCCGTTTATCATCAGTCGGATGAACATCGGCAACGCGTGGAACGGTCGATGGAGATTAACTCGCGTGAATTAACCCTGCGCAATGAGCAGATTGCCGCCGCCGAGCGCAAATACCGCGATATTTTTGATCATGTATCCGAGGGGATATTTCAGTATGCGCCCGACGGAACCGTAATGTCCGTCAACCCGGCCATGGCGCGGCTTTGCGGGTATGTTGATGCGGAGCAATTCAAGTCGGCGGTGCGCGATATTGGCCGGGAGGTGTACGTGGACCTCACGCGCCACGGGCAGATCCTCGCTGAGGTCGCCCGGCATGGATCAATAAAGAATTGGGAATCTGAAATACGCCGCCTGGACGGGTCAGTCGTCTGGATCATGGAAAGTACGCGGGCAGTACTGGCAGGGGACGGAGCGGTGGCCTATTACGAAGGCGTCATGCGGGACATCCACGCCCGCAAAGCAGCCGAAGCGGAGCGCGAACAGATGCAGCGGCAGCTTTCCTCCGTGGCGCGGCAGGCGGGCATGGCGGAAATTGCCACGGGCGTGTTGCATAACGTAGGCAATGTATTAAATAGTGTCAATGTGTCGGCTTCCCTGTGTGCGGACCGGACGAAGACTTCCAAGTTGCCGGGATTGGCCAAAGCCATCGGGTTGTTGCAGGAACATCAGGTGGATTTAGCGGCGTTTTTAACACACGATAAAAAGGGTCGGCAACTGGTGGACTATCTGGGACGCCTGAACGAACACTTGCTTAATGAACAACGCGAATTACTGGCCGAGCTAAGCTCGCTGGTACAAAATATTCAGCACGTCAAGGAGATTGTCAAAAGTCAGCAGACGTACGCTAAAACAGCGATCGTGCATGAGAAAGTCCCGCTGGAAGAAATTGTGGACGACGCCCTGCGGATCAATCAGGAATCTCTGGAACGCCACCGCATAACCGTGATGAAGGATCTGGCCGCACTGCCGCCCCTGACGCTGGATAAGCATCAGATATTACAGATTCTGGTGAATCTTATCAGCAATGCCAAACATGCCATGCGCGGAATACCCGGTGATAGAATATTGACCATTTCCGCGGCCCTGCGTGCGGATAATTGTGCGCGCCTGGTATTGTGCGTGGGGGATACCGGATTGGGAATTCAACCGGATGATTTGGCGCGGATGTTTTCAATGGGATTTACCACCCGTTCGGATGGTCATGGATTCGGCCTGCACACCTCGGCACTGGCAGCGCGAAGCATGGGGGGTGAATTGACGGCACACAGCGATGGAGTGAATCAGGGTGCGATATTCCGCCTTGAAATACCAATACTCTGTAAAGATCAGGCTGTTGAAGCCGGAAGGGCCGCATGAACGGAGAAAAGCACAATCATCGTATTCTTATCATTGATGACAACCGTGCCATTCATGATGATTTTCGCAAGATTCTCTGCCCGACGGAAATCGCTAACGGACTGGAGGACATGGAAAAGGACCTGTTTGGCTCGGCTTCGCCCAAGCCTGCGCACGAAGTTTATGAGATGCATTCCGCGTATCAGGGGCAGGAAGGCCTCGAAATGGTCAAGCGTTCCGTGGAAACCAACGAGCGCTATGCGCTGGCATTTGTAGATATGCGTATGCCTCCCGGATGGGATGGCGTAGAAACCATTGAAAAAATCTGGGAAGTGGACCAGGAAATTCAGATTGTCATCTGCACCGCCTACAGTGATTACTCCTGGGAGCAGATCAACAGGAAATTCGGAGCCGCCGATCGCCTGCTGATTTTGAAAAAGCCCTATGACACTGCGGAAGTTTGCCAGTTGGCCTGCGCGCTGACGCAAAAATGGCAATTGGCCAAACATGCCCATCTGAAACTTAATCAGCTTGCCAGCATGGTCAGGGAACAAACGCGGCAACTGGAGGATACCCAT